>JANPJN010000728.1:0-8057 GCA_031425515.1 Acidobacteriota bacterium
CCCAGCGCCGCCAGGGCGAGTCCCACCACGAGTGGAATCGAATGGATCCAGGTAATCGCCCACCCGTACCCGAAGTCGTAGAGAAATGGAGAGGTCATGCGCAGGACGGTACAGGACCGCAGGTGAACGACGCCTGAACGCGCCGTTCAGCCGCCGTTCATCAAGCTGGGCTACCCTTCGAGCGTGCGGATCCTCGTCGTCGAAGATGAACCGGCCCTGTCCCACCAGCTGGAACAGTCAATTGGTGGAGCCGGGTACGCCGTGGATTGCGCCGCCGACGGCGATCAGGCGGACTTCCTCGTGCGTACCGAATCGTATGACGCCGTGATCCTCGACCTGGGGCTTCCCTGCGTCGATGGTCTGACGCTCCTCCGCAACTGGCGCGACGCCGCACTCACCGTCCCTGTCCTGGTACTGACCGCGCGCGGCAGCTGGCACGAGCGGGTCAAGGGCATCGACGATGGGGCGGACGACTATGTGACAAAACCATTCCAGATGGAAGAAGTCCTGGCCAGGCTGCGCGGGCTCATTCGCCGCGCCAACGGCCAGCCGCGACCAACCCTGACCTGCGGCAGCGTCACGCTCGATCCGCGTCTGGCGCGCGTGACGCGTGATGGCGGAACGGTCAAGCTCACGAGCCATGAGTTTCGGGTGCTGTCCTATCTGATGCACAACCACGACCGTGTCGTGCCCCAGCGCGAACTGATCGATCACATCTATGCGCACGATGCCGACCGCGACTCGAACACAGTGGAAGTGTTCATCGCCAGGCTGCGTCGCAAACTCGGCGCCGGAGCCATCGAGACCGTGCGCGGGCTCGGCTATCGGATTGGCGCATGAGACTACACTCGCTCCGCGCCCGCCTGCTCCTCTCGAGCGTTCTCTGGACAGTCGGCCTCCTCTTCGTGAGCGTCGTCCCGTTCACGCTCCTCCTCGAGCAGCAATCCCGACAGCACGTCGCGATGCTCCTGCACAGGTTCGTGCAGAGCCCCGTCGTCATTGCGATAGCCGTGAGCTGCATGGCGGCCGGACTGGTGCTGGCCAGGGGCGGTCTGGCCACGGTGGACACCCTGCGCCTGCGGTTGAATCGGCTGCGCACCGGTCGCGAACGGCGGGTGGACGGCAGCTATCCCGTGGAGCTCCAGCCGCTCGTGGACGACCTGAACACGCTGCTCGACCATCGCGAGCAGGCGATCCAGCGCGCGATTGCCAGGGCCGGCGATCTCGCGCACGGGCTCAAGACGCCGCTCGCGATTCTCGCGCAGGAGGCCCAGCACGCCCGCAGTGCGGGTCAGCACGAGCTGGCGGACGCGATTGCCCACCAGGTTGAACGCATGGCCCGCCAGATGGACTACCACCTGGCGCAGGCGCGCGCCGTGGCGTCTGGAACGACCGGCGGTGCGCAGTCGAGCGTGAAGGAGTCGGCCGACGGCCTTGCGCGGGCGTTGCTCCGCCTGCATGCCGCGCAGCGCATCACGATGGACGTGCAGGTGCCAGACGACGTCATGGTCCGCGCACAGCGCGAGGATCTCGACGAGATGCTCGGCAACCTCCTGGACAACGCCTGCAAGTGGGGGCGTGCAACAGTGGTGGTGCGTCTCGACGCCATCGACGCACCTGAAGACGGCCCGGCGTCGCCGCCAGGCAGCGTCACGATCGTCGTCGACGATGATGGAGACGGCATCGTGCCGCACTTGCGGGAAGCCGTGCTCCAGAGGGGCGTGCGAGCCGACCAGGCGGCGCCTGGCTCAGGGCTTGGACTTGCGATCGTGCGCGACCTCGCCGAGCTCTATGGGGGATCCATCGGCCTTTGCGCGTCGCCTCTGGGCGGCTTGCAAGCACGGCTCAGCCTCCCGCGCGCTGAGTCGCATGCGCGACCGACACCAGAAGACACGCCGCGCACGGCGTGAGCATGGACGAGGGGACGTCCGGGCTGCCTCAGAGGGGGCGCACGGCCGGATGTCCCGTATGTGGCGCTCGCAGCAGGCACGCCATCAACACCCCCAGCTCCGCCCGTGAATTGCGTTCGACGCGGACGACAGGGAGGCTGCCGGCGCCGTGTGTCTGGCCGGCGTCGTGCGACGCGGCCCACGCGCCGCCGAGGGTCTGGCGCAGGAGCGGAAGGTCGGTGCTTGTGTCGCAGACCAGGACGATGTGGTTGGTGGAGAGACGCTCGACGAGCTGCTCGAGCTCGAAGATGCAGCCGGCATTGCTGGCGCAGAAGCTCCGCAGGTCCATCAGGACCACGTCGCTCGCGTCGAGCAGCGCCTCGAGCATGGGCCGCCACGTGTGATCGTGACAGTAGACCTCGTTGATGCGGAATCGGCCGTCAGGATCCGGGCCGAGGTCCAGCCGAGTGAGGCGATCGCCGACCTCTCCGGGCGCCCGGACGTACAGCTCCGCCAGCCGTCCATCGAGCATCGCGAGCACGTCTCCCGGATCGACCGTGCGCATGGCGAGATCGACCCCGGCGATGAGTTGTACGGGCCCGTGAAACCGCCACTTCTGCGCGACACGATCGAACAACGATTCGGTTCGCGCCTGGAAGCCGAACACGCGTAGCAGCAGCAGGCGCCGGGGCGACGTCTCCGGTCGCCAGGCACCGCGAAGGATGGCGAGCACCGTCAGGCGATAGGCCAGGAAGGCGGCAAGACCTCCGGGGATGGATGCGAGCCCGTAGGTGGCTGCCAGCGTCAGCGCCGTCTCCTGCGCCGCGACGACGGCCCACCAGCAATCGATCATGATCTGGACGTCGCTGAATCGCTTCCGGCTGTATGCCGAGGCCATACCCGCCAGCAGCCGCCACGCGAGCCAGCCCACGGGAAGGCTGACGAGCATGAAGAGGCCGTACTGCACGACCCATGTGGACGAGCGGGCCGCGCCGCCGAGCAGCAGGGACCTGAAGGCCGCCACGTCGAACAGGCGCACGAACAGCACGTGGAAGAGCAGCAGGCCGAACCCGAAGAGGAGGGTGGCCGCGAGTGCGAGCGGCATCACCGCCCGGACGCGCCGCCGCCCGCTCAGCGTCACCAGTACGAGCGCAATGGACGCGTTCCACGCCAGCATGACGAACGCCCAGAAGACATTCGTCACCGGCGCGCTGTCGAGCGTGCCCCTCGAGATCTGCCGGACGGCCGTGAACAGCGCAATGCCGAGTGCGCCGCCGGCCAGATAGCGCAACGCCAGGCGGACACTCCCCCGGCGATCGAGCACGAGCAAAGCGATGATCGTCGGCACGATCGGCCAGGTGTTCGCCCACCAGTCGATGAGCCACGCGACCGCTGACATCGGGGGTGATTGCGGGCTGAACTTCAGCGTCGTGATGACCGCCGCGTAGACGCCGGCGCCGAGGCAATAGGCGAGGACCACACGTCTCAGTCCGGGTCCATCCGGGGGCAGGGCGGGCGTCTCGGCCTGTTCCTCGAGGAGCGAAAACCCCCCCGGCGAGGCCTCCCCGGTCGCCGCCGGCCGCACGGTTGAGTGGCTGGATTCGACCCGCGCTGCGGGTGTTCCCGCGACTCCTTCGAGCATCAGACGGCGCACCGACCGCCGATACCACAGCAGGGCGAGCCACGAGAGCAGCGCGGCGTCGAGAATGGAGACGCCGAAGACGTATGCGAGCTGGCCCGGCAGGATGTCGGTCATACGGTCCCCCTTTCGGCCCGGAGCGAGTATAGTGCCGGCATCGGAAGATGGCCGACCCTGCTGCACGTTCGCTGGCCTCCCGCGTCCGGCACGCGATTGCGTTCGTCGCGGTCGTCTGGGGAGTCGCCGCCACGTTTGTCGCCTTCGAGTTCATCGCGCTCGGCGGGGTGGACGTGGTGGCCTCGTTTCCGGCGCTGTTCGGCGATCTCGCGCTGTCCCGCGTGGTGACCGCGTCCACCTCCTGCACGGTGGCTCCCGTCAGCGGCACGAGTGAGCCGCGCCCGCCCGCCGCGGGTTTACCTGATGTGCGCGTGGGCGCGTGGCAGCTTGGCGTCAGTCTCGGTCGCGACGCCGTATTCCGGCAGCTCGCCGGCTCGAACCCGGCGCTGCTCGAGCAGACGGTGGAGGGCTTGCGCGCCCTTGCCGCCGAGCTCAGCGTGCCGGCGCCTTCCGTGTTCCGCGCCGGTCAAATCGCCAATGCCAATACCGAGTTCGTGGCGTTTGTCGAGAATGACGGGACCGGCACCGCGCGAGGGTTCGCGGAGCGGTCGTCTTCGCAGACGTGCGAGCTGTTCAAGCTGGCGGCGATGTGGGGGTACTCGGAGATCGTGCGTCCGGCGCTGCCCGGCGAGCGGGCGGTCTTTGCGCAGGAGATCCGGTATCACGCGCAGAGGGCGCAGGTGCCCGAGGCGCTGTGGAGCCCGATGCTCGAGCGCCTTCCGGCGAATGCCAGGGCCGAGGAGGTCAGGGCCCAGATGGGTATGCTGACCGATGGCATGACGGCGCATCTGGCCGGGCGCTGACCCGCGGCCGCGGGCATCGGCGGGATTGAAGCGGCCCGCGTCTAGGAGCTGATCGCCTGACTGACCACGCCAGCCCCGACGACATTCGTCTCCGCACTCGGGATCACGTCGGTGTTGTGGGCCGACGCGCACAGCCAGCGGTCGCCAGCCCGGTGCACGACGAACGAGACAATCGTGGTGCGCGGGGCGGATGGTGTGACCGCCCCCGCAGGTTCGTCGCCGGACAGCGTCATTCGCGCATGGACCACGGCAACCTCCGGCGACAGCAGCTTGACCTTCGTGTTGCCGATCGCCACGGTCGTGTGGACGACGCGCTCGAACCGCGATGCGTGCGCCGTTCGTATTGAGTCCCGGCTGTGCCAGCACAATCCGGCGCCGTTCACGAACTCGGCATCCTCCTCGAACAGCGAAGCGAGCGCCCCGGCGTCGCGATCGTTCCACGCCCGCGCGAACAGTCCCGGGATCTCTTCCGGCGATGTGTGCGCGCTTGCGGGAAGCTCCTCCCACGCCCAGCGGCCGTAGAACCCTACGAACTCGGCCCCGAACTGGTGGAGGATGTCGGCGGCGACGATGCGCAGGACGCGGCGTTTCGTCAGCACCGTGATCACGAATCGACCCGCACGCACATCGGCGACGTGATGCGTCAGGTGCTTGAATTCTTCGAGGTCGAAGGTGCGAATCAGCGTCCGCTGAAACTGCGCGAGAAATCCATGTGCGGCGCCCGTCGGATCGAGACGCCGGAGATCTTCCTCACCGTGCAGGACGTCGATGTGCTCCCGGTCGAAGCCGGCCCGGAGCAACGCGTCGATGGCATCCCGGGCCTTGTCGGCGTTGCCGACCGTCCCGACCACGCGGTTCGTCGTGACGAAATCCCTGCGTTCGGTGCTCACTGCTTTCATCGCCATGACCCTGTGCAACGGTTCCTACGTGTGACGGCGCCGTGGACATCGTGACGTGCTGGCCGCGAAGGTGGTCTGCGAAGGTGTCGAAGGAACGGAGTCGTGCTGCGCGTCGCGGGTATCTTCATACGCTCTGTGGCTGCCGCTGTCAAGCACACGCGCATCGCTGTCAACCCCGAAATAGAAATGTCCCTGCGATCGTATCGGCGCGGCAACGCGGCGTTGCGCCACCACGAATAGATCGCTTGACCGTCGTGCGCGTTCGTGGTTATATCGCGCCCGCAACCGCGGATTCAGTCGTCCCTGCGCCAAGTTCAATTGGAGAGGCAAGGATGTGGCGGCACCGTTTATCGCCGACTCCCCGCCCGGGCAGCTGTCCTCCAGCGCGCCGGAGCCAGCGCCATTGGGCCGGACCTTTCCAGGGAATGGACCGGACGTGATGAACCGCAGGCTGCTGGTCCTTCTCGGTGTCGGCGCCGCACTCGTCATGTTCGCGGCGCCGGTCACGGCGGCCTCGTCCCGGGTGAGCCGCGCATCCACCGCACGTGAACAGGCTCCTGCCGCGACCGCGGAACAACCCCCTGGCGCGGCGGCGCCCGCCCCGGCGCCGGCCAGCCCGGCCAAGGCTGCGCCCTACGTAGAGGCCGAGTACCGCAGGTTTCCCGTCGTCGGGAGCCGCGTGGCCATCTGGGCCGTCGCGCAGCTGCATCTGTTGTTCGCGGCGTTCGTCCTGGCCGTCCCCATCTTCGCGCTCATTGTCGAGGCGATCGGCTACAAGACGGGAGACTCGAAATACGACCGGCTCGCGCACGAGTTCTCGAAGCTCCTCTCCGTGTCCTTCTCGCTGACCGCCACCTTCGGCGCAGCTCTCACGTTCATGCTCATCATCTTGTATCCGAAGTTCACGAACTACCTGATGAGCGTGTTCTCGCCGACCTTCCTCCCGTACGTGCTGCTGTTCTTCGCGGAAGCTTTCTTTCTCTACACCTACACGTATGGCTGGGGGAAGTTCCATCCCCTCGTGCATCTGGGCCTGGGGGTTGGCCTCAACGTGGTGGGCACGGGGATCATGTTCATCGCCAATGGCTGGCTCACGTTCATGATGTCGCCGCGCGGCATTTCTGACACCGGAGTGGTGATCTCCGTCTCGGACGCGATCAACAACTTCACGTGGATGCCGATCAACGTCCATCGCGTCATCGCGAACGTCGCGTTCGGTGGATCCATTGCCGCCGCCTACGCGGCCTTCAAGTTTCTCCACGCGACATCCGACGAGGAGCGTGCGCACTACGACTGGATGGGCTACATCGGGAACTTCGTTGCCATCAGCGCCTTCCTCCCGCTGCCGTTCGCCGGCTACTGGCTCGCGAAGGAGATCTACGCCTACTCGCAGACGCTCGGGCTCACGATGATGGGCGGCGCCTTCTCGTGGCTCTTCATCATTCAGGCGGTCCTGATCGGCAACCTCTTCCTCGCGGCCAATTACTACCTCTGGCTCGGCATGGGGCGGGTCGAGGGCGCGCAGCCGATCCAGAAGGTCATCAAGTACCTGCTGATCACGATCGTGCTCTGCTTCATGGTCTGGGCGACGCCCCGATCGATCATCGCGACGGTGTCCGAAATCCGGGCGATGGGAGGATCGGCGCACCCGGTGCTGGGCTTCCTCGGTGTCATGTCGGCGAAGAACACCGCCGTGAACATCCTGATCCTCACGACCTTCATGAGCTTTCTCCTCTACCGGCGCACGGGGAAGATCGCCACGGTCGCGTGGGCGAAGAGGGGGCATGCGGCGCAGCTCACGATTTTCGCGGCCGTCGCGGTATTCGTCATCTTCCTCGGGGTCTACGGATACTTCGTCGAGGCGACGGTCCGGATCAAACTCTCCGTGCCGCAGGTTCTCTCGGTCATGCTCGCCATGGCGTCGATCACCGCCATCGACCTCTTCCTCTTTCGCGGGGCCCTGAAGACTGGCGAAGTCCGCTGGGGACGGATTCCGGCGATCTCCCAGTACGTGCTGATCTTCATCGCGGTGACCTTCACCTGGCTCATGGGACTCATGGGCTACGTGCGCTCCGGGCTTCGCCAGCACTGGCACGTGTACGGCGTCATTCGGGACCAGTCGGCCGACGCGTTCACGCCCACCCTTGGCTTTGCGACGAAGGTCGTCTCGGTGACCGTGCTCATGTTCTTCGTCCTGATCGGCGTGGTGTTCTGGATCGCCAGCCTGCACGACCGGCCCGATTTCGAACAGCGGACAAAGGCCCGTCTTCGCCGAGGCTCCGGCGAGATGGCGCCGGAGTCCCCCGTGGCCACTCCGGGCACCTAGACGGACGTCATGAGAGTTCCGCACATCGTCCGGATCGGCGCCCTCGTCGTCGCGACGACCGGTTTCTACGGCTATGTCGGCCAGATGGTGCCGCAGAAGGAAGTGCAGCCTCCCAAGGAGACCACCCTCGGAAGCGACATGACCACGGCCGACATGGTCAAGGTCGGCCGCGAGATCATGGAGGGCAAGGGGCTCTGCGTGACCTGCCACACGATCGGCAAGACCGGGGCGCTCCGGTTCCCTGATCTCGGGGGCATCGGTGCCCGGGCGAAAAGCCGCGTCCCGGGCCTGAGTGATGTGGACTACCTCGCCCAGTCGATGTACGAGCCCACCGCCTTCGTCGTGCCCGGATTCCCTCCGGCGATGCCCCCCGTCAACGGGCCT
>JANPJN010000729.1:0-4085 GCA_031425515.1 Acidobacteriota bacterium
ACGGCTCGGGCTCTGGCGGCGGGGTGTCACGAATCGTGATGGACTCGATCACGATCCGCGCGGCAGGCACACCCTCGGCGGACGCCGGGACCTCGGAGATTTTCCGGACGACGTCCAGCCCCTCGGCGATGCGTCCGAAGATTGTGTACTTGCCGTCGAGCGCGGGCTGATCGGTGATGCAGACGAAGAACTGCGCGCCGCCGCTCGCCGGCCGGTTCGGCTGGAGCACGGCGGCGACCGCGCCCCGGGTCGCGCGCTCGGCGCTGAACTCCGGCGCCAGCACCCCGAGCCCGCCCGTGCCGTAAAGCTTCGATTTGGCGGGATCCTTCGAGAGGGGATCGCCGCCCTGGACGATCGCCAGCCTGATGACGCGATGGAAGGTCGTCCCGGTAAACGCTCCCTCGCGCGCCAGCTTGATGAAGTACCCGACGTGGTTCGGCGCGAGGTCCGGCCGCAGCCCAACCACGAACACCCCCTCCGTCGTCGTCACCACCGCCTGCTTGCCGGTCATGTCCGCGAGGGTGAGCGGAGTCGTGTAGGGCGCCTGGGGCTTTGCGGGTCGCGCGGCTGGGCGCTGGGCGGGTGAGGCCGCGACCGCCGCGAGCAGGACGAGGAGCGGCGCCAGCAGCAGTCGAGCCATGGGCGATTATAGCGGGGCGCTCCGTGATAGAACGCGATCGGCGACCTCAGAGCCGCGGCGGCGCAGGCTTGACCGGGGGGCGCCACGAGACGACGCCCTTGACCTTCGTCTTGCGCTTGAAGACCTTGTCGCCGTTGGTGATGAACATCTCGTCCATGGCGGCGCCGCCGAATTCGACGTTGGAGAGCGCGGCTGTCAGCGGAGCGGGGATGATCGCCTGCACGCGGCCCAGCTGATCGAGCACCTGCACGCCCAGCGGCGTGGCGATGTAGACGCGGCCGTCCGTATCGGCCGCCATCCCGTCGGCGCCGCTGCGCGTGGCGGCATCGGGCAGGTGGAGGTAGAAGTAGCGCTGCTTGTGCGCGAGCGAGCCGTCCGGCTGAACGTGAAACGACCAGGTGAGCTGCCCGGCATAGTCCGAGACGTAGAGCAGTGACTGGTCCGGCGAGAACAGCACGCCGTTGGGCGACTCGATGCCTTCATCGACGATCCGTGGCGTGCCTCCCTTCGGCAGGAGCCAGACCTTCTTGCCCGGGGAATCGGTGAAGTACAGATCCCCCTTCGCGCTGACCGCGAGATCGTTGACGCTGACGTTCTCGGCGAGGATTTCCGTCTTGCCATCCGGGGCGTAGGCGACCATCTGCCGGCTGCGGGTTGCGCCGCCGTAGAGCCGGCCGTCGGGCCCGAACATCATGCCGTTGGCGCCGCTGGTGTTCTCGGCAAACACGCTGACCTTGCCGTCGAGGCCTGCGCGATGGATGCGGTTGTTGGCCGGATCGGAAAAGAACATCTCGCCGCTGCCATTGACCGCGGGGCCGTCGGTGTGGCGGTGCCCGTCGCTCACGAGCGTCCAGCCCTCGCCGGGCACGAGGATCTGATTGACGTTCTGCCGCGAGCGGCCGTCGGGATTCGCCGTGATCGGCGCCGGCCAGTCCCGCCAGAGCCAGCGCAGCGCGTCGGGGAACACGGCCGTCGCGTGACGGGAGTTGTGCTCGCCGTCTCCCCAGACGTGGTTGACGTCGTACCCGGCGTACTCGAGCGACGAGAGCATGTCCTGGTTGGCGATCCACCAGTTGCCGGCGTAGATGTTGTTGTCGCGCGAGCCGTCCTGCAGGAAGAACCGGATCGGCTTCGGCTCGGTCTTCCGCACGAGGACCGACAGCGTGTTGCCGCCGCGGAGCCCGACGTAGGTCCCGATGGCGCTGAACACGCGCCGGAACGCGTCGGGCCGCTGCCAGGCGGCCACGAACGCCGCGATGGCTCCGCTGCTGTTGCCGGCAATCCCGCGTGCGTTCGGGTCCGAGGTGAGCGTGAGGCCATGGGTCTTTGCCACGAACGGCAGGAGCTCGTCGAGGAGGAAGCGGGCGTAGTCCCCCGACACGGCGTCGTATTCCAGGCTCCGGTTCATGCGATCGAGCGTATCGGGCGACGGCCCCTTCACGCGCCCGTGCATCACGAAGATGCCCACCATCGGCGGGATCGCTTTCTGCTGGATCAGATTGTCGAAGACGACCGGCGCGTTGTACTGGAGGCCGTCCTGGAACACCATCACCGGCGCCGGCTGCGTACGATCGAGCTGCTTCGGGATGTACACCCAGTACTCGCGCCAGGTGCCGGGATACACCGTGCTCTGGTCGTAGGCGCCCTTGAGGATCTCGCCGACCGGCGTCCCGGGCTGCACACGCGAATCGGGACCCGGCTCCGGGCCTGGCACCGTCTGCGCGGCGGGTGCCGGCTGCGGGCCTGGCGCCGACTGCGCGGGGGCCGCGGGGGCGGGCGTGGTCTGATCGGCGCCGGGGCGGGCCGTCGCGAGCGAAACGAACACGAGGAGGCATGGAAGGAGCAGGGAGCGCGACACGCGCGCGCGCCACAGGAGAGGCAGGGGCATCATGGTCCTCGGGCGTGATGGCGCCATCCGCACGGAAGGTCGATCGCGTGTGGGCGGCGCGTTGCGGCGGGAGCATAGCATGCCCGTCGCCGCCGAGAGCCGTGGTCCACGGAGCAAGTGATACGGTGTGCGTGGCGCCGGAGCGACCGAACGGCGCACATTGCCCATGGAGAGACGTCTGCGCCATCGCGAACAGCATCGGACTACACGCATCGGCTGGCTCCGGGCGGCCGTGCTGGGCGCGAACGACGGGATCGTGTCGACCGCAAGCCTGGTCGTCGGCGTGGCGGCGGCGCAGGGCGGCCGAAGCGAGGTTCTCGTCGCGGGGATGGCTGGTCTGGTGGCCGGCGCGCTGTCCATGGCCGCCGGTGAGTACGTGTCGGTCAGCTCCCAGGCCGATACCGAACGGGCGGACGTGGCGCGGGAACGCACCGAACTGGCGACGGATCCCGTCGCGGAAGAAGACGAGCTCGCCGGGATCTACAGACGGCGCGGCCTCGACCCCGAACTGGCGCGCACCGTCGCCCATCAGATGATGGTGCACGATGCGCTCGGCGCACATTCGCGCGACGAGCTCAATCTGTCGGAGGCCGTTGCCGCGCGCCCTCTTCAAGCCGCCGTCACGTCGGCGGTCACCTTCGCCGCCGGGGCGGCCCTGCCGATGCTGGCCGTCACCCTGGCTCCCCAGGCCTACCTGTCCCTTGTCGTGGCCGGGGTGTCCCTGGCCTGCCTGGCCGCGCTCGGCGGCGTGGCCGCCCGGACAGGGGGCGCCCCTGCGGCGGTCGGCGCCGGCCGCGTGGCGTTCTGGGGCGCTCTCGCCATGGGTGCGACGGCCGGAGTGGGCGCGCTGTTCGGCGCGACGCTCTGAAGGCGACCCCCGCCACGGGCACGGGGCTGTCACCCCCGTCAGAAACGGACGCCGACGCCGATCCGCACCTGATTGACCTGATAGTCGTTCCGCCCGTTCAGTACCGAGGCGATGCCGCCCGCCATGATCTTCTTGTAGCGATAACCGATGTCGACCGACAGCGGTCCGCCCTGCAGCACGACGCCCCCTCCAGCGCCGAGCATCGGCTCCGTGCGATTGAGGAACGCGAGACCCGCATCCACGACGGCGCCGGTCCGTCCGCCGAACCCCCCGACGCCCGTGCTCATGCGCGCCATCCCTGCGGTGGCCTCGACGTAGGGGCGCACCGCTGAGGACGGCGACGCCACGAACCGCACCCCGCCCTCGCCGTACCACGCCGACACGCGGAGCCCGAACGGAGTGAAGTCGAGGAGGTCGAGCAGCGGCGGCTTGACGTCCGTCAACCGGCCGGCTTCACCCACGATCTGCAGGTTGGGCAGGATCGCAATCGACACACCGCCGCCGAAGGTCGGCGCGGTGGACGTGCCGGCGATCGCGGACGTCCCGAACGTCAGACCCCCGAAGCCCTGGACCGACGTATTTCCGTCGGCCGCGCGCGTCGTCACAGGCAGTGCGCAGACGATGATGGTGGCCGACAGGATCAATAGATGTCGCATGATAAGGACACTCCGGACGCTGGCACCGCACGA
>JANPJN010000730.1:0-5571 GCA_031425515.1 Acidobacteriota bacterium
CCTGCGGCGGGTCACCTATCCGGTGCAAGAGGCGCAGAAACGGATCCTGTCGGCGGGCCTGCCTCCCTCCCTCGCCGCGCGCCTCGCGCTCGGGCGCTGACGGAGGGGCGAGAAGGCGGGCTGGCTTGCTCGGTGCGGCGCACCTTGTGCGGAGGGCGCAAAGTGCGCCACGCCCTGTGCGTGCCGCTACCGCGCCTGTTTCCTCTCCGCCCGCTCCTCGCGACGCCTCATCTCCGCCGCGAACGCGTCCTGCGCCGCGCGCGACCCAAGAATCCACCCGATCACGACGCCGACGATCAACACCGCGGGGATGAAGATGAAGTGCGCCGACGTCATGTTCGAGAAGTTCACCGCCGACTGTCCCCCTCCACCCGCCGGCGCCGGGCCTCCCTGCGAAACTGCGCGAGTACGTCGGCATCGAGGCGGATCGCGATCAGTTGCCGGCGGACGTTGCCCAGTGGCGGACGCCCGACCCGTCGCATGGCGCCAAGCTGTGCGGGTGATGAGTCCGGAATATCGCTGAAGTCAATCTTGCGCGGCGTACGCCGTACGCTCGCGCCGGCTCGCGCGCCGGGCGCTGATGATGCGGACCGTCTGGCCATCGTCATATCTCCTGATCGCTTCTCGCCCACTCACTCAGCGCCCGAGGGCGAGGCGCGCCGCGAGGGAGGGAGGCAGGCCCGCCGACAGGATGCGGCGCTGTGCCTCCTGCACGGGATAGGTGACCCGCCGCAGGAGCAGTGCCCGCCGTTCGGCATCGTAAATCGCGAAGGCCGCCCGCGGATCGCCGTCGCGCGGCTGGCCGACGGACCCCGGGTTGATCAGATACCGCGCCCCGGCCTCGAACACGACCTCGCTGTCGCGCGTGCGATCGGGCGCAACCCCGCACAGCATGCCCGGTGTCTCCTCGAAGAGCGCAGGCAGATGCGTATGCCCGAAGAGGCAGACGGGCCGTTCTGAAGCATCCAGCGCCCGGCGCGCATCCTCGTCGTCGAAAATGTAGTGATCCTCGTCGAACGGTGCGCCGTGGCAGATGGCGACGACGTCGTCGATCGAGACAGGCCCGGCGGGCAGTGCCTTCAGGTACGCGAGGTTGTCGGGCGTCAGGGCGTCCATGGTCCAGCCCGCCGCGGTGCGCGCCACCAGGTTGAACGACATCCCGTTGTCGATCCCGCAGGCCACCTTGTCGTGATTGCCGCGGATGGCGGCCACCGGGTCCAGTCCCCGGATCCTGTCAATCACAGCATTCGGCGCGGCGCCGTACCCCACGAGATCCCCGAGCACGACGGCGCGGTCCCACGATCCGTCCGGCGCCGCGGCGAGCACGCTCTCGAGCGCCTCGATATTGGCGTGGACGTCGGACAGAATCAGATACCGCATGGGCCTGCCTGGCAGGACGCGGGCCTGCTCACGAGCCGAGCGCCTCGACGATGCGCTCGGCAACTTCGTCGGAACGCGATCCGGAGGCATCGATGCGCACGTGCGCCCCCGTGTAGACGGCGCGGCGCAGCGCGTACAGCCGCTCGAGCTGTGCGCGATCGGCGGCGAGCGGTCTGCGGCCGTCGGCGGGAATGCGCATGACCAGCTCGTCGAACGGCACGTCGAGCCAGATCGAGAGGCCGTCGAGATTGATCGCGGTGCGGTTGTCGGGATCCATGTACGTTCCGCCGCCGGTGGCGACGACAAGGTGGCGGAGCGGCAGCAGGAGACGGAGGATGTCGCGCTCGAGGGCGCGGAAGTACGGCTCCCCCTGACGTGCGAAGATCTCCGCGACCGTGCGCCGCTCGCGCGCCTCGATCAGCTCGTCGATGTCGTCGGCACGCCAGCCGAGCCGTGCCGCCACGGCTTTCGCGACGGTGGTCTTGCCGGCCGCCATGAAGCCGACGAGATAGATTTTATCGGCCGTCACCGGTCAGGCGGGCGAGCTCATCGAAGAAGCCGGGGTACGAGACATCGACCGATGAAGCGCCGAGTATCGTCGTCGGACCCGCCGCGCGCGTGGCCGCCACCGCGAACGCCATCGCGAGCCGGTGATCGCCCGCCGCATCCACCTGACCGCCGGTCAGCGGGCGCGCCTGGAGCGTGAAGCCGTCCTCGTATTCCTCGACACCGGCCCCCAGCGCGCGGAAGCCCGCGGCGAGCGCCGAGATGCGGTCGCTCTCCTTGACGCGCAGTTCACCCGCGCCGCGCACGGTGAGCGTGTGCCCCTCGGGCATCATCGCGGCGAGCGCGGCGAGCGCGGGAATCTCGTCGATCACCGCGGGGACATCTTCCGGCGAGACGAGGAAGCTGCGGGGCGCGCCTGCCGAGAAGCGCAGCGTGCCGACCGGTTCGCCGGCCCGTTCGATCTCGACCGATCGATCCACGACGACTCCCGCGCGCTCGAAGACCGCGAGCACGCCGGTCCGCGACGGATTGAGTCCGACCCCTTCGACCTCGATGCGGGACCCCGGTGTGCCGCCGGCGAGCGCCGCCCAGAAGGCGGAGCCGGAGATGTCGCCCGGCACCGTGAGGCGGCGGGGGGCCAGGCGCTGGCCGCCGGAGACCTCGATGCCGTCGCCGTCGGTCACGACGTCGATCCCGAACTCGGCAAACGCGCGTTCGGTGTGATCGCGCGTCGGAACGCGTTCGACCACCCGGGTGGTGCCGGAGGCGTGGAGGCCGGCGAGCAGCACGCCGCTCTTGACCTGCGCACTGGGGACGACGGGCTCGTGGGTGATGCCGTGGAGCGAGCCCCCCGCGATCGTGAGCGGGGCGCGGTCGTCGGCGGCCTCGATGCGCGCGCCCATGCGGCGCAGTGGATCGATGATGCGGCGCATCGGGCGTCGCTGGAGCGAATCGTCTCCGCCGATGGTGGTGGTGAACGGGTGGCCCGCGAGAATGCCCGACATCAGCCGGAGCGTGGTGCCCGAGTTCGCGGCGTCGAGCGGACCGCGCGAGGGCTGCAGCCCGCCGATGCCACGGCCTTCGATGGTGAAGGCGCCAGGGCCGGTCGGGCGGATGGTGACGCCGAGCGCGCGGAGGCAGGCCAGGGTGGCGGCGCAGTCGGCGCCCGGCGAATAGCCGTCGATGCGAGACTCGCCGTCGGCGAGCGCGGCCATGAGCGCGTAGCGGTGCGAGATCGACTTGTCGCCCGGGACGCGCACGCGCCCGGAGGCGCGGGTGGACGGGGCTACGGTGCAGGCATCGACGGGCGCGCGCAGCATCTCCGCACTATAGCATTCGCGCTCGCGGCGGGATCCGGTTTACTATGTTACCCACTCGCGTGTATTTACGGTGCTCATCCCTCCGTTCGTCCGCGCCCGACCGCCTCGGCGCCGGCCGCCGCGTGACTCCATGCTGAGCCGCGGCGGGACCGTCCGGCTGCAGATCCACAGCAACTTCGACATGGTCGATCTCGTGCAGCTCGTGAGCGATCGCGTCGGCCAGCTCGCCGGCATGGACGAAGACACCGTCCACTGGATCGGCGTGGCCGTGCGCGAGTCGGTCATCAACGCGATCAAGCACGGCAACCGCGAGGACGCGGTCAAGCTGGTGACGGTCGAGTTCAACGTGACGCCCGTGACCGCCCCACGCGAGCTCGTCGTCCGCGTGCTGGACGAAGGCGACGGCTTCGAGCCGCAGGAAGTGGCCGATCCCCTCGCCCCGGAGAACATCCTCAAATCCAGCGGCCGCGGCATCTTCTTCATGCGCAGCTTCATGGACGACCTCGTGCTCCAGCGGGGCCCCTCGGGCGGCATGGAAGTCCGCATGGTCAAGCGGCTGGTGCCGGGTGGCTGACGCGCTGCCGCCGGTCTTCCTCGCGACCGCGATCGAGTCCGTCATCCGCGCAGGGCAGATCCAGATGGCCCGATTCGGCGGCGTGATGCGGGTCGACAAGAAAGGGGCGATCGATCTCGTGACCGAGATCGATCTCGAAGTCGAGCGCGGCTTCCGCGCGCTCATCGCCGAACGGTTTCCCGATCACGCGGTCCTTGGCGAAGAGTTCTCGGGACAAGCGGAGCTCGATGCCGTGCCTGAATACTGCTGGGTGTTCGATCCGGTGGACGGCACCACGAACTACGCGCACGGCCTGCCGATCTTCTGCTCGTCGCTCGCGCTCGAGATCAACGGCGTCCCGGCGGTCGCGGCGATTTACGATCCCAGCCGCCGCGAGCTCTACACCGCGGAGCGCGGCCAGGGGGCGTGGTTGAACGGCACCCCGCTGAGAGTCTCGACTTCCGCCACCCTGATCGACGCGCTGCTCTGCACCGGGTTCCCCTACAGCGTGCAGCAGGACTCCAAAGCGCTCGTCGGCATGTTCGCAGCCTTCCTCGGCGTGTCGCGCGCCGTGCGCCGCCTCGGCTCCGCGGCGCTCGACCTCTGCTACGTCGCCGCCGGACGCCTCGACGGCTTCTGGGAGCAGTCGCTGCACCCGTGGGACATGGCGGCCGGCGCCCTGCTCGTCCAGGAAGCCGGCGGCACGGTCACGAACCTCGAAGGCGGCCCCTACAGCTCCCGCGGCCGCAGCATCGTCGCCACCAACACCCTCGTCCACCCTGCGATGCTGGAAATCATTGCCGATTTCCAGAGGACGCAGGGGTAGCTTCCGGCTTCCAGCTTCCAGCTTCCAGCTCTCAGCTCTCAGCCCTCAGCCACGGGCTCCCGACTACCTGCTAACCCGCTTAAGGCTCTCACTTTCTCTGGTCGGCTGACCTCTTCATAAGACAGCGGAGCGGAGCACCCCCGGTGATTTCAGGGCCGCTTTGGCGGCTCGGGCATGGCATTGTTCGTGCTCCTGACCGCTCCGACGGACAGGTCCTGAACGAACGGCGACCTGCCAATACGGAGTCTTCTCATGATGAAACGGATGTGGCGGCGGAGTCTTCGGTGGTCGCTCGGCGCAGGGGTCGGGATCGCGATGCTCGCGCCCGCGGCGGCCGAGGCGCAGATTTCCCGCGTGAGCAGCAATGCGTCGGAACTGCACCAGGCGGTGGGGATCACGGTGGGCGGATTCTTCCCGAGAGGCGAGGGCAGCCGGGTCGGGGACGATGTGCTGCTGGCGGATCTGGACTCGCTGGCCTTCGACGTGAAGGACTTCAACGGGGGGACGATCAGCGGCGAATGGATCGTCGGCCTCGGCGACTTCCTCGAGGCGGGCGTCGGCGCCGGCTTCTACCAGCGCTCGGTGCCGAGCGTCTACCGCACCTCGGTCAATGCCAACGGTTCCGAAATCGCGCAGGATCTGAAGCTGCGCATCGTCCCGCTCACGGCGACCGTACGCTTCCTGCCGGCCGGCCGCGGCAGCGTCGAGCCCTACGTCGGCGCCGGCTTCGGCGCGTTCCGGTGGAACTACAGCGAGATCGGCGAGTTCGTGGACGACTTCGACAATTCGATCTTCCGCGGACGCTATCTCGCCGACGGCACGGCGTTCGGCCCCGTGGTGCTCGGCGGCGTGCGTTTCCCGTTCGGCGACATGATGGACATCGGCGGCGAGGTGCGCTACCAGAAGGCTCAGGGGGATACGAAGCCGGAACAGTCCGAGCTGCTCGGCAGCAAGATCGACCTCGGCGGCTGGAACGCCGCGCTCAC
>JANPJN010000731.1:0-1943 GCA_031425515.1 Acidobacteriota bacterium
ACTGAGGCGGGTGCGGAAGCCGGTGTTCAGGATGTGGTACCACATGTTGAGCTCCCACACGTACGGCGTGTCGCCGGCCGAGATGAAGTCCACGAGCCCTGGCTCCGTGACGGCGACGATGAATTCGTTGGCGCCGATGCCGTCGAAGGCCGGCATCTCGTAGTTGGGCAGGGCGGCGCTGCGGACCTCGAGGCCCCATCCCGAGTGCGCGTAGCCCGTCACGGCATTCTGCGCACGTGCCCAGCGCAGAATCGGGAGCGTCCAGGTCGGCCAGTGCTCCAGGCGCGTCGTCCCGGGATAATCCTGATTCTGGAGCCCGAGCAGCACCACGTGTCCCGCGTGGCTCGAGGGGAAGCCGGAGACCTCGAGGTCGTAGTGCATGAGGGTATCAGCCGTCGAGAGCGGATGATCCCGGCCGCTGAAGAACTGCTTCTGGAAGTAGTACGACGGCCCCCAGGTGAGCACCGACGCCACGCTCAAGGCTTCGCCCCGGATCTGGGGCCACATGTCTTTCGGCAGGACGCCTTCGGTCGGGTTCTCGTAGTGCGAGCAGCCGGCGGAGTGGATGTGATGGTCCCCGGGATACCACCCGGACTGTGCGGGATTGATCCAGCGCGCGAGACGGACGAGCCATTCGGCCGGACCGCTGACCACGGCCTGGCGCCGATCGACGAAATATTCAGGACCGCGCGACACGGTCACGTCGAAGGTGCCGGCGGGCAGGCGGAGCGTGTCGCCGTCGGTCCGGTACACCTGCGGCTGAAAATAAAAGTCCGGCGCCAGCCGCTTCGACACCGACGGGTACAGGCGTTTCGCGGGATCGGCGATCAGGAAGGCGGCCGTCGCGGGCCGGCCGGTCTCGTCGAGCACGCGAAGTCGGATCGGGTGCGACGGCGCGGCCGTGAACAATACGTCGATATCGTTGCGGAAGCCGATATCCTGCGTCCCCTGGCCGATGTCGAAGGCGAGCGTTGCGGTGCGCTGGCCTGCGTCCCGGCTGTAGATCTGGAGGACCACGTATTCGACCGCGAGGCCCGAGAGGCGCGGGCGCATGGGAGGCTCCGTATAGAGCGAGATGTCGGCCCACCGCTCCCGCACTTCTCTGTCGGTCAGCACCATCTTCGGCTCCGGCGATCCCACGCCGCCTTGCGCCGGGATGAAGACGCGGCCGCTGTTCGGGCTGCGGACCCTGAGCGGCGCCGTGCTCCCGGCGTCGTTGAGCACCTTGACGAGGAACGTGCGTGTGCCGCCTTCGACGAGCGCCGGCGGCGCCGATCCCGGCTCGACGCGCACGCGGCTTTCCGGGTTGATACGGACGCTGGCGAGCACATGCCGATCGAGCACCGACTGGATGCGCGCGACGGCCGCAGCCTCGTCGGCTAGGGCCACGGCGTCGCTCAGCGCGCGGCGCTCGGCCGGCGGTAATGGCTCGCCGAGAAAGCCCAGTGCACTTTCGAGCCGGCGCACCTGAGCCGCGAGCGGCTGGAGCGGGACCGTGGCGGGAGGCGCGTGTGGGTGCTCCTGCGCCTGCAGGGCGAATGTCAGTCCCGCGAGAGCAACCACGGCGAGGGGCAGGGCGTCAGACGTTCGGCGGCGGCGCATGCACGCTCTTGTATGCGACCCCGAGTTTCCCGTCAATCACGAGGGCCCTTGGGGTAAGCTTCCGGTTCGCGCGGGTCTGCGGACCCGCCCCTGACCCCATGCTGATTCTCGACGCGCACCTCGACCTCGCCATGAACGCGCTGGAGTGGAACCGGGACCTGTCCCGCCCGATCGAGGAGATCCGCGAGCGGGAGCGCAGCCTGACCGACAAGCCGGACCGCGGCCTGGGCACGGTGTCGCTGCCCGAGATGCGGCGCGGCCGGGTGGGGCTCTGCGTCGCGACGCTCATCGGGCGCTTCGTCGCACGCGACAACCCGCTTTCCGGATGGCACTCGCAGGAG
>JANPJN010000732.1:0-1545 GCA_031425515.1 Acidobacteriota bacterium
CGATAATCGACCAGGCCATGAAGATCAGCGCCAGACCCGTCCGCGTGCCGACGCGGTCCATGAGCGCGCCGGCCGGCACCTGCCCGCACATCATGCCGAGGTTGAAGAAGACGGCGATGTAGCCGTACTGCGCGTTGGTCCACTTGAACTCGGACCGCAGCTCCGAGGCGAGGACCGAGAGCACCTGCCGGTCGAGCAGGTTGATGGCGATGGAGGTGGACAGCAGTCCGACGATCGTCCACCGCGCGCGTGAAGACAGCCCTGTGTCGGTCGCCGTCATGCCTGCGTCTCTCCCCTGTCCACGCGAATCCATTGCCGCGACTGTGCCGACCGCTGGACCGCGTCGAGTGCGCGCTGCACCTCGAGCGCGTCGTTGAAATCCGGATGGAACGGCGCACCCGTGTCGAGCGCGTAGAGGAACTCCGCCAGCGTGGCGATGAAGGTGTGCTCGTAGCCGATGATGTGTCCTGGGCGCCAGAAGTTGCCGAAGATCGGATGCTTCAGATCCGTGACGAGCAGATCCTTCGGACCCTGCTCCAGCGACGGGATCGACGCGTCCATGAACTCGAGATGGTTCAGACGTTCGAGGTTGAAGCGGAGCATGCCGCCGGACCCATGGATCTCGAAGCGGTTCTGGTTCTTGCAGCCGATGGCGAAGCGCGTGGACTCGAACGTGCCGGCGCTGCCGTTCTCGAACGCGACAAGCGCCATCACGGCATCGTCCACGGCGCGGCCGGGCGCGAGCGTGCGCGCGCGCGCGACGGTCTCGGTGATGGGGCCGTTCAGATAGAGCGCCGTGTCGAGCGCGTGCGTCAGCAGATCATCGGCAACGCCGGAGCCCGCGAGCGCCGGGTCCATCCGCCACGTGGCCGCGCGTGACGTGTCGGCCCCCCACTGCTGTTTGTACGCCGCGTTGTAGTGGTAGATCGTCCCGAGACGGCCTTCGTCTATCAGTTGACGGGCGTAGGCGATGGCCGGCACCCGGCGGTAGTTGTACCAGACCAGCGTCCGGACCCCGCGTGCGGCGCGAGCCATGGCTTCGGCCTCTTCGAGCGAGAGGGCCAGCGGCTTTTCGCACAGGATGATCTTGCCGGCCTCGGCCGCCGCGATGGCGGCGGGGCCATGGAGGTGATTCGGCAGGCAGATGTCGACCGCATCGATGTCCTTGCGGTCGATGGCCGTCCGCCAGTCGGTGGAGGTGTCTTCCCATCCCCAGCGCGCGGCCATCGACGCGAGCGACGCCGCATCACGGCCGCAGAGCAGCGTCCGCCGGATGCGATACGGCAGATCGAAGAAATGCGGCGCCTGGCACCAGGCGTTGGAGTGCGCCTTGCCCATGAAGCCCTGACCGAGCAGCGCGACGCGGAGTTCTCGCATGGGGAAGTCTTTCAGCGGTCAGCTATCAGCTCTCAGCTATCAGCTTTAGCACGACCGGTGCGGAAGCCGACCGCCTGGCGACGGCCCTGCATGAGCCCTGCGGCCTGAGAGCTGACGGCTGATCGCTGACAGCTTGTTCAGAGCCCCTTGCTCTTGCGGCCGGCGGCG
>JANPJN010000733.1:0-2144 GCA_031425515.1 Acidobacteriota bacterium
CTGAAGGCTGACTCGCCGGGGCGGTCCTGACGGCCCCTGGGATACACTTTCCCCCGTGAAACTGACCGTCACGGTCATCACGAAGGACGAATCGCGCCACATCGCCGCCGCGCTCGCATCGGTCGCATGGGCGGACGAGACAATCGTGGTGGACTCGGGCAGCGCCGACGACACGGTGGCGATCGCGCGGCCGCTGGCGACGCGCGTCGAGGTCCATGCGTGGGAAGGGTACGGCGCGCAGAAGAACTTCGCCGCGAAGCTGGCGTCCAACGACTGGATCCTGTCCCTCGACGCCGACGAGCGCGTGACGCCGGAACTGGCCGCCGAGATCCGGGTGCTCATGGAGAAGGGCCCAGCCGCGCCGGCCTACCGTGTGCCGCGGGTTGCGTGGTATCTGGGCCGCTGGATCCGCTCGACCGACTGGTACCCCGACACACCGCTGCGGCTGTACGATCGCCGCGCCGCGCGGTGGAACGACCGTCGCGTGCACGAGGCGCTGGTGGTTGACCGGGCCCCCGGCCGCCTCCGCCACGAACTGCAGCACTTCGCCTACCGCGACATCTCGCATCACCTCGCGACCATCGATCGGTACACGACGCTCGCCGCCGAGCAGTGGGCGGCAGAGGGCCGGCGCACAGGGCTCCTGGACCTCGTCGTCCAGCCGGCCTTCGCCTTCCTCCGGAACTACGTGCTCCGCCGGGGCCTCATGGATGGCGGCGCGGGGCTCATAGTGTCCATCCTCAACTCCTATTACGTCTTCCTGAAGTTCGCCAAGCTCCGGGAGCTGTGGCAGCCGGCGGACGGCCGCCTTCCCCGCTGATGTTCTCGCTGCACATCGATACGGCCCGTACGTGGCGCGGCGGCCAGAACCAGGTGCTGCTCACCGTCCTGGGCCTGCGTGCGCTGGGCCATCGGGCCATGCTCGTGGCGCACCCGAACGGCGAGCTCCTGCAGCGCGCCCGGGAGGGACTGGACCTCCTGCCGCTCGCGCCGCGGATGGAGATGGACCTCAACGCCGCGTGGAAACTGTCGCGCGTGATCCGCCAGCTCAAGCCGGACGTCCTGCACGCGCACGATCCCCACGGCGTCGCGATGGCCGCCCTGGCGCTCTCGATGAGCACCGAGCTCGCCAAGCCTCCGCTCGTGGCCTCGCGTCGCGTGGACTTCCACCTCCGTAGCACCGCGCTCTCGCGCTGGAAGTACCGCCAGGTCGATTGCTTCGTCTGCGCATCCGAGGCGATCCGGCGGATGCTGCTGGCCGACGGGGTTCCAGAGCTGCGGGCGGTCGTGATCCATGAAGGCGTGGACCTCGCGCACATCGACGCCGCGCCCGTCGCACGTCTTCACGAAGAGCTCTTCCTGCCCCATCACGCACCCGTCGTCGGCAACGTGGCGGCGCTCGTGCCCCACAAGGGGCAGCGTCATCTCATCGACGCGGCCGTGCGCGTGCTGCCGCAGGTGCCCGACGCGCGGTTCGTGATCGCGGGCGAGGGCGAACTCCGGCCCGCGCTGGAGCACCAGATCCGTGAGCACCACCTCGAGAAGCACGTGCTGCTCGCCGGCTTCCGTCCCGACGTGCTCTCGCTGCACAAGGCGTTCGACATCTTCGTCATGAGCTCGATCACCGAGGGGCTCGGCACGTCGCTCATCGACGCCATGGCGTGTGGCAAGCCCATCGTGGCGACGTCGGCCGGGGGCATCCCGGAGGTCGTCGTCCATGACGACACCGGCATCATCGTCCCCCCACGCGACGCGGGGGCCATGGCGAAGGCGATCACGCGATTGCTGAAGGATGAGGCGCTTCGGCGACGGATGGGTGAGGCGGGGCGCACGCGGGCGAGGGTGCACTTCAGCGCGGAGCGCATGGTGCAGGAGACGCTGCGGGTGTATCAGCGCGTCGCGATGCACCCGCACCAGGAGGCCTGAACCTCGCGCCGACGGCGCCGTACCGCGTCCGGGCCCGCTCCGGAATGGCTGGAATCTGCGCCGGGCTACCGGACCGCCGCCAGGCCCGACCTGCAGCCTGACCGGCCGCGCGGACAGTCGTCGAACGTCACCGCGGCGCCATTGTCCGAGAACGTCACGCCGCGGACGAAGCGGGAGGCGCCTACGGCATCGGACTCGAGCAGCTCGACATCCCGGAT
>JANPJN010000734.1:0-1875 GCA_031425515.1 Acidobacteriota bacterium
CGCGGTCTCCGCGTACCGCACCGTCGTCGGCATGTTCCCCACCCACCGCGATGCCCACACCAATCTGGGCATCTGCCTGGCGCAATCGGGTGACCTCGAGAAGGCCGAGCGCTCGTTCAGACGCGCGCTGGAAATCGATCCCGGGTTCGTCCGGGGGTACACGAACCTCGGCGCCCTGGCGCTCGTCGCGGGGGACGCCGTACGGGCGAGGGACTTCTATCTTCAGGCCCTGGCGCACGACAGCGGCAACGTGCTCGCGCGGCTCCAGCTCGCGAGCCTCTACGAGCACACCTTCAAGGACCACCACGCGGCGGCGAGCATGTGCGGCGAGGCCAGGCGGCTTGCGCCGACGACCCCGGGGGTCGTCGAATGTGTGGAGAGGAATCAACGGCTCTCGGCCGGGGCGCCGGGGCGATGAGCCGACGCCTCCGCATCCTGCACGTCATCCACGATTTCCTGCCGCGGCATCGCGCCGGATCCGAGATCTACGCGTTCGACCTCGCGCGCGAGCAGATGGCGCGGCACGACGTCTTCGTCCTCGCCGCCGAGTACGACCCGGCGGCAGCGCACGGCACGCTGCGGTGGCGCACGTGGGGCGGCCTGGCCGTGATCGAAATCGTCAACAACTGGGAGTTCCGGGAGTTCGCGGAGAGCTACCGTTCCCCGCGGATGAACGACCAGCTCGGCCATGCACTGGACGCGGTCCGTCCGGACGTGGTCCACGTGCACAGCCTGCTCAATCTCTCCTTCGACCTGCCGCGGCTCGCGCGCGCGCGCGGTGCGTCCGTGGTCGCCACGCTCCACGACCATACGCTCGTCTGCCCGTCGGGAGGCCAGCGCGTGCACGTCGCCGAGGCGCATGTCTGTGCGGAGATCGACGCGGAGCGCTGCAGCCGCTGCTTCGTCGAGTCGCCGTTCTACAGCCAGATGGCGGCCGGCCGAGTGACTCGTCTGCACGGCGGGCGCGCGGCGGGCCGCGCCGCCCTGCTGCTGCGCAGGTTCGCGCCCGGTGCGGCGTCGGCGGCCGCTCGAACGATCGGCGCGGGGCAGGTGTCGGTGGCCGACATCGAGACGCGGATCACGGAAGCCGCGGGGGTGTTCGAGGCGGTCGATCTCTTCGTGGCGCCGTCGCGGTCGATCGGGGCCGAGTTCATCCGGCTCGGGCTCGACCCCGAGCGACTGGAGGTGTCGGACTACGGCTTCACGCCGGTGTCTCCACGCGCATCACCTGTGTCCCCCCGCGTGCAGGGGCGACCGCTCCGCGCCGGCTTCGTCGGGACGCTCGTCTGGCACAAGGGGGCGCATGTGCTGATCGACGCGGCCGCGATGCCTGGCGGCGCCGTCGAGGTCCACCTTCACGGCGACACCGACATCTTCCCCTCGTACGTCGCGTCTCTTCGCCGGCGCGCGAGCGGCCTTCCCGTCACGTTCCACGGCGGCTTCGACCGTTCGGCGGTCGCGGACGTCTACGCGAGCTTCGATGTGCTCGTGGTGCCGTCCCTCTGGCCCGAGAACTCGCCCCTCGTGATTCACGAGGCCTTTATGCTGGGCGTCCCCGTCATCGGGACCCGTATCGGCGGCACGGCGGATCTTGTCCACGACGAGGCGGACGGCCTGCTGGTGGAGCCGGCCTCGGCCGCGTCGCTGGCCGCCGGGCTCCAGCGATTCGTCTCCGACCCCTCGCTGCACGCGCGCCTGTCGGCCGGTGCGCCGCGCGTCAAGTCGATGGCTGACGATGCCGCGGAGTGGGACCGCCGGTACGAGCGTGTGCGACCCGTGCGGATGGCGGCATCATGACCGTCCCCGTGTCGATCGTGATTCCGACGCGCAACGCCGGCGAACGCCTCGACGCCGTGCTCGATGCCATCGCCGGGC
>JANPJN010000735.1:0-7503 GCA_031425515.1 Acidobacteriota bacterium
GGCCGCGCGGAGACGACGACACCTTCGACGCGCTTGCCGAACTGACGATCGACCGCGGCATCCTCTTCGGCCGACGGCTCACGGGCGTCGTCGTTCTTTCCGGTCTCGACGACCTGGTTGGGCGCGCGTTTGTCTTTCTTCTGCTGGCCGGGCGCGGTCGCCTGGCCCTGAGCGAATGCTGTCGCCGACAGCGCCAGCGCCAGCGCGCAGGACGCCGGGACGAGTGCGGGGTACCGCATGGGGAGTCTCCTTCGGAGTAAGAGGGACGAACTGCGTGACGAGGAAGCCACGAGGATAGGAGAGGCTTACGGCACGGGTCAAGGGAGAAAACCGCGGAAAACAATTACAAATCTGGTGTTTCTTGACCCGGGCCTCCGGATGTTGAAGCATGGGCCGCATGACTGACAACGACATGGTCGTGCACCTGGACGACGCGAGCAGCAAGCTGCCCGACGGCGTCATCGACCTCGCCGCTCTCGCCGCTGATGTCCAGGGCGGGTGCCGCGTCTTCGTCCACTACAACGGGCCCACCGATCAGCTCACCGGCATGTGTACGGGGATGGCGGTGCTCGATCCGGGCGTCAGCCCGCATCCTCCGCACCAGCATCCGGAAGAGGAATTCATGATCGTCGCCGACGGCACGGGGGAGATCGTCTGCGGTGGCAAGACCACACAGGTGGGGCCCGGCGCGATCATGTACTGCGCCGGCAACGTCCTTCACGGCATCACCAACACCGGTCAGGTGCCGATGACGTTCTACTGGTCGAAGTGGATGGCTAAAGCGTAGCGATCGCGACGCGCGCTCTGTTGGCGTCAACGACCTCGAAGACGTAGCCGTTGACCGGCTCCCTGAAGAAGAAGCGCTCGAACGGCGTCTCCCGCAGCGGGGCCAGCAACACGGCCCCCTCCCGGCTCAGTCGCGCCTTCAGCGCGGCGAAGTCAGCCAGCGCGTGGAACAGCGCGACGTGACGCCCGAACTCCCCTTCGAACGCACCGGCCTCGAAGCCGTCCACGTAGAAGACGTGCAGCTCCTGCCCCCGGCCGATGTCGAGCCACAACGCCTCGACGGGAGAATTCCCCGGCACGCGGTTCCTCGCGTAGCCGAGCGTCTTCTCGAAGAACGACGCCGTGGCCTCCACGTCGCGGGTCGGCAGCGTGAGATGGGCCAGGCTCATGGACCCCGGCCTCAGCGCGCGTAGCGCGCGGCCGAACGCTCCCGCGCTTTGGCCGCATACTCCTCGCGGTCCTTCGGCGGTGCGGTCGTGACGAGGGACGCAATCAGCGCCTGCGCCGCCGTAGTAACCTCGTCCACGGCCCGGTCGAAGGCCTCCTCATTGGCCTTCGACGGTTTCGTGAACCCGCTCACCTTGCGGACGAACTGCAGCGACGACGCACGGATTTCGGCGTCGGTGGCCGGCGGGGAAAAGTTGAAGAGCGGCTTGATGTTGCGACACATGTTCGGCTCCCTGCGTCTCTCGATGGCCGGACGCGTAAGGTCCATCATGACCCATCGTCCGGATTCGATCAGCAGGGAAACGGGAGTCGCCGGGGACCGCGGTGGCCGGCACGCAGGCGTGGGCCGCGGATGCCCCGATGAAGCCGGGAAGAAGGCCGCGTCAGCGGCCGTTGGAAGATGTGACGGATGAAGACGGGGATGCCGCGCGGGTGCTCTCGACCGCGACCGCCGCGAAGAACAGAATCACGAGCAGAAAACCAAGGGCCGCGCCCAATGTGCGGGTCATTTCAATACTCTCCTGGGGGAACACCGGGAAGATAGCAACGGGTGTACCGTTCGGAGCGGCGAGCCGCCGACCGGCTGCTTTCCTGATGTTTTCTGATGTTTGTGCCTGGAATGCGTTCGCGGGTGGACCGGCCGCGATTACAGAATCGGGGTGCGGATCACAACAGCAGCTCGCTCGCTCGCAGCTATCAGCTGGCAGCTGTCAGCTCGGAGCGGATCAGAAGCCGAAGGTCTGGCGGACGAACTGCCGGCTGCGGCGCAGATTCTCTTCGAGGGGACGGGTCTGAACGGTGGTTGGCTCGACGGCGAGCTCGACGGTGTAGGTCCCTGCGAACTTCAGCCGGCGCAGTTCGCGTGCGATCTCGGCGTACCTGATCTCGCCGGTGCTCAGTTCCTCGAGCCATATACCGTCGCGCGAGTTGCGCAGGTGCAGATCCCGGATGCGCGGGCCCGCGGCCTTCAGCAGGGCCATGGGATCCTGGCCGCCTCGAAAGACCCAGTGCAGGTCGAGGCAGATGCCAACCTTCGCGGGATCCGTGTGACGCAGGATGTGGTACCACTCGCGTGCGCCCGACGCCATCTCCCGGTCGTGCGCGTGGACGGCGAGCGACATGCCGAGCGCGCGCAGCCGACTCCCGAGCGCGTCGAGCGAGCGCGCCTGGACGGCCAGTTCCTCGTCCGTCTTCCCCGCACCGTCGGGCTTGACGGCGGGATTCATGATGACCGTTGTAGCGCCGTGCTCCCGCGCACGACCCGCCCTCTCTACAATCCGCTCGATGGTGGCGTCGGCCCTGGCGTCGTGCATGGCTCCGTCCGCGTACACCGCTGGCAGCGACAGGTGGTGCCGCGCCAGCGACGCCGCGACGGTCCCGGTGCTCTCGGGTGTAGCGAACCAGGTGAGAAAGCCCTGTACGGCCACGAATCCGGCGCGGGCCGTCGCCGCAAACGCCTCGTCGAAGTGGTCGTCCAGCCGCTCGCCCCGTGCGCTGTAGTGCTGCACCCAGATGTAGGTCTGCGCGACTACGCGAGGAGCAGGCGGCGCTTTGGCGTCGAGCGCCGGAGCGAGGGCATCCCGGCGCTGGCGGAGCTCGGTCAGCGGCACACTGGCGCCTCCCCGCTCCTTGCTCACCTGCGCGGCCGACATGAACGCAAAAATCTCCAGCGTCTCCTCTGGAGCCACGGGCGGCCGCCCCGTATGAAAGAACTCGGCGATCGCGAGCACGAGCGGCTCGTACCCGGGCGCCGGCGCCGCATCGGCGGTGCCCGAGTCGCCGACGACGCGAATGACCGGCCGTGTCCCTCCAGGCGTGAGGCTGCCGTAATACTCGCCCACGCGCCCGTCACGCCAGATGCCGGTCGTGATGTCGGCGTCCCCCTCGACCCTGCGCGACACGCTGACGCACCCCGGTCCCATGACGGCATAGAGCGCCTCGACGCCGTGAATGCCGTAGTAGTACAGGTCCGGATGATGGGGAATGACGTTGAAGGGTGAGCTCGTCTGCACGCGCGTCACTTTGCCCACACCGGGGTTGTTTCTCAGTCGCGCGATCTCTGGATGGAAGCGATAAGACGATGCGCTGAAGAACGGCGTCTTCGTCTCTTCGGCCAGGTGCGCGATTCGTCGGGCGTCCTCAAGGCTCGCCGCCAGCGGCTTGTCGATGAAGACGCGCTTACCGGCCTTCAGGACGGGCGTGACCTGCGCCAGATGCGGCCGCCCGTCCACGCTTTCGAGCAGCACGACATCCACCATCGCGAGCAGCGCCTCGATGCTGTCCACGATCTGCACGCCGTGCTTCTCCTGGATGGTCCTCGCGAATCCCTCGAGCCGATCGGCGCTGACGGGGAGGTCGGGGCTGCCGCCCTTGAACGCGGCGACGACCTTGATGCGCCACTCCGGGTGCGACGCAAACGTCGCCGTAAACGCCGGCACGTGGGAGGTGTCCGTGCCGATGATGCCGGCGCGGAGCTCCCTGGTAGCCCAGGACGGGCGACCGGTCTCGACGGTCTGCGGCCGCTGGGTCGGCACGGCGGCCGGGGTCTGGGCGTGCCCGGCCACGGCCAGAACTGCGACGGCGAGTGCGGTGAAACAGACTCTGGTCAGCAACATCCCCGTCTCCCATTCCTGCCCGCGGATCGCCGCTGCGAGCGCGTTCTCATGGCCGTCGTTCGAAACTCAGGCCGGCCCTGATCCAGCGTCCCGGCATGTTGACGCCGGGGATCTCCTGATACCGCCTGTCGAGCAGATTCGACCCTTCCACGAACAACACGGCCGCACCGACACGGCGGCCGACGCGCGTATCCGCCACCCAGTACTCCCGCCCGTCCCGACGCCGCTTGTAGTCGATGCGCTGGCCTATCTCGAAACCTCCCGCCACCGTCGCGCTCCCCGACACGGCGATCGACTGGCGCGCGAACTCGAGCACATATTTCGAGAGCATCGGAAGCGCCTCGGCATCGGCGTCGAGATACGTGTACCGCGCGGACACGGCCCCGGTGGCCAGCCGCCGCTGCACCGTCGCCTCGAACCCTGTCGTCTGGACGCGGCCGACGTTGGCCGCCTGCCATCGGACGCGAGACGACGGCCGGACGAAGTCGATGGTATCGCGATCGCGGCGATGGAAAACCGCGAGCCCCGTCGTCCAGGCGGGCGCCGGGAGCCAGTCGATCCCGGCCTCCCCCGACCACGCGCGCTCGGGCACGAGCGTCGGGGTGCCACTGTTGTTCGGGTCCGAGTAGAAGCGCTCGGTGAACGTCGGGACCCGGAAGGCGCGGCCGATCGAGCCGGTCAGCTTCACGCCTCGTCCCGCCCATCCGGTCGCCGCAAGCGCCGGACTGAACGCGCGTCCGAAGGTCGAGTACGCGTCAACCCGCAGCGACGGATAGACGACGATCCGCTGGCCGAGACGCTGCTGGATCTCGGCGAAGCCGCTGGCGCGGGTCAGGGCATGGCGTCCGAGATTGCTCGAGGCGATGCGATCGGCGCCGACGTCCCCCCCGACCGTCACGCGCGTCGTCCTGCCTGCATCACGACGGAGGCGGGCGCTGCCCTGAACCGAATGGGATCGATGCGTGTTCGGGACGCCCGGCTTCGTCGAGTCGTAGAGGAACTCGTCGCCGTGCGTGCGATAGCCGGTCTGCCACTGCCCCGTCCACCTGCGAGGCCCACGCATTCGACCGTCGAAGACGAGGAGCGTCTGGTTCGTCGATTCGGTCGAGAGCGCGGGGCCATAGAATCCGTTCGCGCCGAAATCCTTATAGAGGTGCGAGGCCCACAGCCGCAGGCCGCTCGCGAACGTCGTCCGCGAACTGACGGCCAGCGTCCGGAAGTCGCGGTCGATTTCGAAGCCGCTCGACCGGTTCGCGGCGATCGCCAGCGATGCATCGACGCCCCGGTGGGCACCGCCAACAGCGGCGGCGACCTCTCCGAACCCGAACTGACCGGCCGACCCCGAGGCGCTGCGCGTTTCGCCCGTGCGCCGGGTGATCACATTGACGGTGCCACCGAAGGCATCGGCGCCGTACAGCGACGACCCGGGCCCGAACAGAATCTCGATGCGATCGATCTCGCTGACGGGGACGGGAATATCCGCATTGTGATGGCCGGACTGGACGTCGTTCAGGCGGAAGCCGTCCACGAGAACGAGGGCCTGCCCGAACGTCGCGCCGCGGAGCGCGAAGTCCGACTGGATCCCGAACGGGCCGCGCGACCGGACATCGATGCTGGACACATACGCGAGCAGCTCGGCGACGGAGTGGACCGGCAGCCGGCGGATTTCTTCCCGCGTCAGCACGACAACCGTCCGCGCCAGGGTCTCGTAGGCCACCTCGCCGGCGTGCCCGGTCACGATCACGTGCTCCTGGACCGGGTCCTGCGCCAGCAGCTCGGAGGGCGCCACGAGCATCAGCCCAAGGGCCGCACTGGCGACCGTGCCCAGAAACCGCGCGAGATACTTTGCGGTGGCGCTCTTCGGCGCCTCCGACGCCTCGACAGGCGTGCCCGACGCCACCACGCGCCCGCCTTCGTCGCCCGCCCCAGGCCCCATGTCAATCACCCAGTCGCCGCACGCGACGACACGCATGTCGTGCTCGACGACGATGACGGTGTTGCCGGCCTGAACGAGCCCTTCGAGCTGCGTGATGAGCCGGTCCACGTCGGAGGGGTGCAGGCCGGTCGTCGGCTCGTCGAGGACATAGAGCGAATTGCCCCGCTGCGCCCGCTGCAGCTCGGTGGCGAGCTTGATCCGCTGCGCCTCACCGCCGGACAGTTCCGTCGCCGGCTGCCCGAGGCGAAGATAACCGAGGCCGACCTCCCGGAGCACCTCCAGGGAGCGGCGTACCGGCACCTCCTCATCGAAGAACACCGCCGCCGTGTCCACCGTCATCTTCAGCACGTCGGCAATGTTCCGGCCACGGTACTCGATTTCCAGTGTCTTCGCGTTGTAGCGCGCGCCGTGGCAGGTCGAGCAGGGAGCGTACACGCTCGCCAGGAACAGGAGCTCGACGCAGACGAACCCCTCCCCTTCGCACGTCTCGCACCGCCCCTTCTTCACGTTGAAGGAGAAGCGTCCCGCATCGTAGCGGCGTGCCCGCGCCGCCTTCGTGGCGGCGAACAGCCGCCGCACGTGATCGAAGAGCCCTGTGTAGGTCGCGAGGTTGGATCGCGGCGTTCGTCCGATGGGACGTTGATCGACCTGCACGAGGCGTCGGATGGACGCGAGGCCCTCGACGATGCGCCCCTCGCCGGTCCCGGTCCCGGTCATGCGTTCGAGCTCCGGGGCGTCCTCGTCCAGCGGGACGATCTCGTGCCCCAGATGCTCCGCCACGAGCTCGACGAGCGCCTGGCTCACGAGCGTGGATTTGCCCGATCCGGACACGCCGGTGACGGTCGTGAACACGCCCAGCGGGAACGCGACGTCGAGCCCGTGCAGATTGTTGCGGGTAATCCCGCTCAGCCGGAGCCATCCGCGGGGCGTGCGGGGTGTTCTCCGTGCGCCCCCCTGCGTCGCGAAGAGGTGGCGCCGTGTCTGCGACGCCTTCACGGCCTCGAGGCCGGCCGGCGGACCGCTGTAGAGGATCGTTCCTCCGTGGTCCCCCGCCGCCGGGCCGACATCCACCAGCCAGTCGGCATGGCGGATCACGTCGAGGTCGTGCTCGACGACGAAGAGGGAGTTTCCGGACGCCTTGAGCCGATCGAGCGCGCGCAGAAGCGCCTCCGTGTCGGCCGGGTGGAGCCCCGCGGACGGCTCGTCGAGCACGTAGACCACGCCGAACAGATTCGACCGGACCTGCGTGGCAAGGCGCAGACGCTGGAGCTCGCCGGGTGAGAGCGTCGGCGTGCTCCGGTCGAGCGACAGGTATCCGAGCCCCAGATCGATCAGTACGGCAATCCGGGCGGCGAGATCGCTGACGATCCGCTCGACCACCACCGCGCGATCGGCATGGTGGGCCGCCATCCGGCGGAGCGTGGGTGTTGACGCATCGCGATAAGGCGCGAGCAGCGCGGCCAGGTGCGCGATGGGCAGGCCCGATACCTCGGCGATGTCTCTGCCCCCGAAGGTGACCGACAGTGCCTCGCGGCGAAGTCGCTTGCCCCCGCACAGCGGACAGTCGCCGCTCACGAGATGCTGCGACACACGCTTCCTGATCGACGCGCTCTGCGTGGTCGCGAACGTATGGAGCACGTAGCGCCGGGCCCCTGTGAAGGTGCCCTGGTAGTCCATCGGCTCCCGACGCTTGATGGCGCGGCGGACCTCCTCCCGCGT
>JANPJN010000736.1:0-1598 GCA_031425515.1 Acidobacteriota bacterium
TGGGACCACGGCTCGACCGACGACGAGATCTACACGGTCATCAAGCGGGGCGTGCCGCCGACGATGATGGCCGGGTGGGAGGGCCGGATTCCGGACCGCGACATCTGGAGCATCGTCAATTACCTCCGCACGATCGGGCCGAAGTAGCCAGGCTCCGGGAGCGACCGGATTGGAAACGCCAAGTGCCCGACCGTCGTATCCGTCCGCGTCCCGGCGGTCCACGTCGGGTGGCCTGGCCGGCCTCGGGTCGGCGTCCCCCGGTTGACGCGCGGGTCGGCGCCCGTATGGGCGATGGATTGGGCGAATTCTTCATTATTCGGAGGCAGTATGCGCAGCAGCATGGCGGTGATGGTCGTAGCGATGGCGTGCGGGTCGGCCATCCATGCGTTGGCCCAGCAGCCGGCAGCCCCTCAGGGCCCCGCCCCCGCCGCACCGCCGGTGGCCGCGCCGCAGGGCGGCCGCGGAGGACCGCAGGGCCCGGTGGTCGTCTCTCCGGAGGTCAGCGGGGCGCGCACGGTCACGGTGCGGCTGCTGGCGCCGAAAGCGACGGAGATCACCGTCACCGGAGAGATCCTGAACGGTGAGCAGCCCAAGCCCATGACGAAGGGCGCCGACGGTATCTGGACGGCCACGCTCGGCCCGCTTCCGCCCGACGTGTATACCTACGCCTTCAATATCGACGGCGTGAATACGCCCGATCCGCGCAACCCCTGGGTCAAGCTCGTCTCGGGGACCGGGCTCGCCTCGCAGGTGCAGGTTCCCGGGGACGGGCTGCAGTTCTGGGATTCGAAGCCGGTCCCGCACGGGCTGCTGCAGATCATGACGTACGAGTCGAAAGCGCTGGGCGCCACACGGCAGGCCTACGTCTACACCCCGCCGGAGTACACACGCACGAGCACCAGGTATCCGGTGCTGTACCTGCTGCACGGCGGCGGGGACCTGGACCCGGGCTGGTCGCAGACGGGCCGCGCGCACATCATCATGGACAACCTGCTGGCCGAGAAGCGCGCGCGGCCGATGATTGTGGTGATGCCGGTCGGGCGTGGCGGGGGCAGCCTCGGGCTCGGGCCGAGTGGCATGTCGCCCGGCATCTCCGCGGCGGGCAACGTGGCGCCCGGCCGTGGGCGTGGCGCGGGCGCTCCAGGGGCCCCGGGGGCAGGCGGTCCCGGTGCGCCGGGGTCGGGGGCTGCCGGCGCCACGCCGGCCGTCGCGGCACCCACTGGTCCGGCGCCGCTTCAGCCCTTTGCGCAGGACTTCCTGGGCGACCTGATGCCGGCGGTCGAAAAGACGTTCCGGACCGCGACCGGCGCAGAGAACCGCGCCATTGCCGGGCTGTCCGCCGGCGGCGCCGCCACGGTGAACACGGCATTCAGCCGGCCCGATCTCTTCAAGTACGTCGTCATCATGAGCGCGGGCGCCGGCCAGAACGTCGAGCAGAGTTACCCGAAGTTCTTCGGCAACGGCGCGGAGGCCGCAAAGCAGCTCAAGCTGCTGTGGCTCGGGGTGGGCGACGCCGACTTCGCGCTGAACGGCACGAAGGCGCTCGACGAGGTGCTGACCAAGCACAACATCAAGCACAGTCTGACCCTCAGGGCCGG
>JANPJN010000737.1:0-1991 GCA_031425515.1 Acidobacteriota bacterium
GCGCGCGCCAGCCGCTCCTTGTCGCGCACGTCGCCGATGATGAACCGGACCCTCGGGTCGCCGCTGAACCGGAGCGCCATCTCCCACTGCTTCATCTCGTCGCGGGAGTAGATGACGAGACGTTTCGGGTTGTACCGGGCCAGCGTCATCGGCACGAACGTGTTGCCGAAGGAGCCGGTGCCGCCGGTGATCAGGATGGACGAGTTACTCAGCATGGTGAAACGAAATCGGAACCGTTATGAGTCGTGGGATGCCCGCCGTTCGACGCCCGCCGGGCGCGGGTCGCGGGGATGGAGATGCGGCACGTAGCCCGGGAGCCAGCGAGAGATCGCCCCTTCGATCCGCAGCGCACGGCCGGAGGCCGCCTCCTCGGCGAGCGAATGCACCGCGCGTGCGACCTCGACGGCATTGGCCGGCTCGGGCTCCTTCACGCTCAGGACGGCGGGATGCGCGGTCGGTTCGACGGTGGCGCCGTCCTCCCAGAGCAACTCCTCGAGCTTTTCACCCGGCCGGATGCCGGTGAACACAATCGGCACGTCGAGCGGGGTGAGGCCCGACAGGCGGATGAGATCCTCGGCGAGCTGCACGATCGTCACGGCTTCGCCCATGTTGAGCACGAACAGCTCCCCGCCCGTGGACAGGCCGCCAGCCTGCAGCACGAGGTGCACGGCTTCCGGAATCGTCATGAAGAACCGCTTCATGTCGGGGTGGGTGATGGTGATGGGGCCGCCGCTCTCGATCTGCCGTTTGAATGTCGGAATCACGCTGCCACGGCTGCCGAGCACGTTGCCGAACCGCACGACGGAGAACGCCTTGCCGGATCGGCGCGCGCCGTCACGCACGATGATCTCGGCCACGCGTTTGGACGCCCCCATCATGCAGCTTGGCGCCACGGCCTTGTCGGTCGAAATGAGCACCAGCCGCTCCACTCCCGCATCGATCGCCGAATCCACGACGTTGCGCGTCCCGATGGCGTTGTTGGTGATCGCCTCTTCGGGGTTTTCCTCCATGAGCGGCACGTGCTTATGCGCCGCGGCATGAAAGACGACGTCGGGCCGGACGCGCCGGAAGCAGTCCGTGAGGCGGTGGCGGTCGCGGATGTCGGCGACGATGGTCTCCGCCTGCAGCCGTGGAAAGTGCTCGCTCAGCTTCGCGTACGCTTCGAACAGGCTGTTCTCCCCGTGGCCCAGCAGCACGAGGAGGCTGGGGTTGGCGAGCGCAATCTGCCGGCACAACTCCGACCCGATCGATCCCCCCGCGCCCGTCACGAGCACGCGCTTCTGCGCCAGGTACACGGCCGCTTCGGGCCGGCCGGCCAGGTGCTCGCGCCGCAGCAGGTCCGCGATCTCCACCTCCCGCAGGCGTGACACGGTGAGTTGCCCTTCGAGCAGCTCGAACATGCCGGGGACGATGCGCGACGTGACGCCGGCCTGGCGGCACGTATCGGTCAGGGCGCGCACCACGCTGCCGGGGGCGGTCGGCATGGCAATCACGACTTCGTCGATGCGATGCCGTTCTACCGCGACGCCCAGCTCCGACAACGGGCCGACGATGGGCAGGCCGAGCATGCGCTTCCCGGCCTTCTGACGGTCATCGTCCAGAAACGCGACCGGCGACATGCCAAGCTGGGGGTTCCGCCGCATTTCCCGGACGACGATCGAGCCCGCGTCGCCGGCCCCGGCGACCAGAATGCGTTTGTGGTCGGTCTTCTTGCGCCCGCCGGGCCAGAGTTGCCCCTCGCTGATGACGCGGACCGACATGCGAAGGCCCCCAGCAGCGACGAGCGTCAGAAGCCAGTCCATGACGAGCACGGACCGCGAGAACTCGAGGAAGTACCTCGTGAGGGTGCCAGCCGCGACGAAGACCCCCATGACAACGGACGACACCGAGACGGCCAGGACGACTCCGCCCAGGTCCCGCACGCTCGCGTAGCGCCAGACACGCCCGTACATGCCCAGGCTGTAGAAGATGACCGGCTTGAAGACCAGCGC
>JANPJN010000738.1:0-1858 GCA_031425515.1 Acidobacteriota bacterium
CGGGGCCCGCCGGCTCCTCCTTCAGCACGTGCTGACGGTAGAGCGTGGCCATGCGCTCGTTCTCTTCAGCTTTCTTCCGCGCGTCCGCCTTGGCGCGCATCTTTTCCTCGCGGGCGGTCTTCGCGATGCCTTGTTCATCCAGATCGTGCTGGATGCCCACCGCGACCGCCTCCGCGTCGAGGACGAGGGAGTGCGTCGTGGTCGGGAGCGCCACGCTCTTGCCTCCGGCGATGATCTCGTGCCGCCCGTGCTCCTCGTACCACTTGGTGAGCGTGGCGGTCATGTGCATCTTCTCGATGATGTTCCGCCAGCCGATGCCCGTGTTGTAGGCGCAGAACGAAATCTCCCCCTCCTGCGTGGCGTAGGGGATGATGCAGCGCTCGGTGCGGCGGAAGTCGTAGTTGAAGAGATCCTGGAACCACATGCCCGCGATGAACAGGAAGTTCCAGCGATCCGCGCGCCGCAGCTCGACGTCGGCCTGCGTCCGGTCCGCGCCGACCTTGCCGTAGTTGTGGCCAGTCGCACCGAATGTCTTGTCGAACTTCTTCATCAGGTCGCTGAGCTTGAAGTGGGTCGGCGCCTTGAAGGGGTCGTAGTTCTTCATGAGCGCCAGCGCCATTCCGACCGACGACAGGAACTTGCCGCGGCCGGCGTCGTTGACCCGCTTCAGGTCGGTGGCCATCTTCTCGGCGTGGAGGAACGCCGTCACCGGCACGGCCTCTTTGGTTTCCTTGTCGATCATCACCGCCATGCCGATGCCACAGTTGGGATGGCAACCGCACGTCAGGTTGCCCCACTCCGCGCCCGGCCCGTGGACGAGGTCGGCCCAGTCGGTGAACGTCCCGACGAACGAAATCGGGAACCAGTCGCGCACCGGCTCGCCGAGCCCGATCTGGTTCTTCACGTCGTGCGCGAGGTGCGAGAGCGTGTACCGCTGCGCGGCACGCCGCTCGTCGGTGATCTCCTCGTCGCGCCCCGTGAAGGACACGGGCTGGAACGACAGGAAGTTGATCTTCTTCGGGTTGTCGAGCGCGAACTGGATGATCCGCCCGACCTGCTCGTTGTTGACGCCGTTGACGATCGTCGTGACGGGGACGATGTCGACCCCGGCGGAGTGCAGGTTCTCGATCGCCCGCAGCTTGACGTCGAACAGGTTGCCGACCAGCCGGTGCGAGTTCGCGGCGTTGCCGATGCCGTCGAACTGGAGGTACGCGTAGCGCAGGCCCGCCTGGAACGCCGCGCGCGCGAAGTCCGGGCTCTTGGCGAACTCGATGCCATTGGTCGCCGCCTGCACGCTGCTGTAGCCCACCTTTTTGGCGTACCGCACGGCATCCAGGAAATACGGCGACATCGTCGGCTCGCCGCCGGAGAACTGCACGGACATCTGACGCTTGGGCTTGATCGAGATGGCGTTGTCGAGCAGCGTCTGGATGTCTTCCCACGACAGCTCGTGGACGAAGCCGACCTGGTTGGCATCCATGAAGCACGGGTCGCACATCATGTTGCAGCGGTTCGTCAGGTCGATCGTGAGGACCGCGCCGCGCCCGTACTTGATCGTGCTCGTGCCGTGGTTGTGGAGCTTCTCGTCGTTGTGCGCGCGGATGTCGCTGCCGGGGTACGAATCCTCGAGGTGCTTGAAGAAGGCCGTGTCCATCGCCATCACGTCCTCGAAGTGGCCGTGCTGGGGGCAGTCCTTCACCATGAGGATCTTGCCGTCGCGCTCGATGATCTGCGCCTTGATCTCGCCGATCTTCTCGTTGAGCAGCACTTTGTAGTCGCGCTTGCCGTCGAGAATCTCCTGCCGCGCCTCACGCACGCACGTCGGACAGAGCGAGTCCGTTTCGCGCGGCCAGCCAAG
>JANPJN010000739.1:0-13318 GCA_031425515.1 Acidobacteriota bacterium
TTTTAATGCTATCTTAGCAGTTTCTAGAAAACATTCTAAAACTCTAAGTTTACATTAAAAGGTAATAATAAGAAAGTGCAGGTGCTTCCACAACTCGTCGGCCGTGACGGGCAGGATCGGGGCCAGCAGCCGGGTCAGCCCGTCCGCGATGATGTACATCGCGGTCTGCGCCGACCGGCGTTCGGCCGACGCCGCACCAAAGGTATACAGCCGGTCCTTGGACACGTCGGCGTAAAACGCGCTGAGGTCGACCGTGGCGAACTGATTGATGGCCTGGAAGATGGTCGGGAAGTCGTAGCGCTCGTACGCCTTCTTCACGGCGACCGCGGCGACTCCGTACCGCGCCAGCGCGAACCGATCGACATCGTGCAGCCGATCGAGCGCCAGAGCGTCCGACGCCGGATCGAAGTCGTACAGGTTCGACACCAGGTATCGCAGCGTGTTGCGGATCTTCCGATAGGCCTCGATCACGCGGGCGAGGATCTGCTTGCCGACGCGCACCTCCTCCCGGTAATCCACCATTGCAATCCAGAGGCGGATGATTTCGGCGCCGCTCTCCTTGATGATGTCCTGCGGCTCGATCGAGTTGCCGAGCGACTTCGACATCTTGCGCCCGTCTTCGGCGACGATGAAGCCGTGGGTGAGGACCTCGCGGAACGGGGCCCGGCCGCGCGTGCCGAGGCCGACGAGCAGCGAGCTCTGGAACCAGCCGCGGTGCTGGTCGCTGCCCTCGAGATAGAGATCCGCCGGCCAGGTCAGCTCGGGCCGGAACGGCAGGACCGCTTCGTGGCTCGACCCGGAGTCGAACCAGACGTCGAGAATGTCGCGCTCGCGCTCGAATGCGGTGCCTCCGCAGGCCGGGCAGGCCAGGCCGGGCGGCAGGAACTCTTCGATGGGCCGCTCGTACCAGGCATCGGCGCCATAGATGTCGAAGATGCCCGCGGCTCGTTCGACCAGCGCCGTCGTCAGCAGCGCTTCACCGCACGATGAGCAGTCCATCGCCGGAATCGGCACGCCCCACGCGCGTTGTCGCGAGATGCACCAGTCCGGACGGTTGGCGACCATGGCGTGCATGCGGTCGTGGCCCCACTCCGGCACCCAGGAGACGTCGGACCGGATGGTCGAGAGTGCCGCATTCCGCAGCGTGCGCGGCGCGTTCGCGGGGGCGTCGCCGCCCGTGACCACGAACTCCTGGTCCATGGCGATGAACCACTGGGAGGTGGCCAGGAAGATCACCGGGTTGTGGCAGCGCCAGCAGTGCGGATAGGAGTGTTCGAACGGCTCGCGGTGCCAGAGGCGTCCGCGTTCCCTGAGCGCCGCTTCGACCGAGGCATTCGCGTCGAAGACGCGCTGCCCGGCGAAGAGCGGTACCGTCGCGAGGAAGTGTCCGCCGGGGCCGACCGGAACGTAGATGTCGAGCCCGTACTTCTGGCCGGTGAGGAAGTCGTCGCTGCCGTGCCCGGGCGCCGTGTGAACCGCGCCCGTGCCCTGATCCGTCGTCACGTACTCCGCCAGGACGCCGAGCGAGTCGCGATCGAACAGCGGATGCCGGAAGCGGATGCGATCGAGTTGTTCCCCTTTGAAGCGCGCGACGGGTGCGTCGAAGACCTTGCCGGCCGCCTGCGCGACTGTCTCCGACAGGGCTTCGGCGACGATCACGGTGCGTTCGTCCACCGCGTAGGCGCCGTAGTCCAGCTCGGGATGGAAGGCCACCGCCAGATTGGAGGGGATGGTCCACGGCGTGGTCGTCCAGATGAGGACGGAGACCTCGCGTCCAGCCAGTGCCGGCACGCGGGCGGCGAGATCGGCGCGGCTGTCGTCGGCCAGCGGGAACTCGACGTAGATCGACGGGGAGGAGTGTGAGGCGTACTCGACTTCCGCTTCGGCCAGCGCGGTCCGGCAGTGGATGCACCAGTGGACGGGCTTGCGCCCCTTGTAGACGAGGCCCCGCTCCACGAACTTCCCGAGCGCCCGTGCGATGGCCGCCTGATACCGGAACTCCATCGTCAGATACAGGTGATCCCAGTCGCCGAAGACGCTTAGGCGCTGGAACTCGGTGCTCATGACGTCGATGAAACGCGAGGCGTAGGCCCGGCAGGCGCGGCGGAAGTCGGCGACCGGCATGTCGCGCTTCTTCGGGCCGAGCTCCCGGTCCACCTTCAGCTCGATCGGCAGCCCGTGGCAGTCGTAGCCGAGGACATAGGGCGCATCGAACCCCATCATGGTGCGCGACTTGACGACCATGTCCTTGAGGATCTTGTTCATCGCCGTGCCGAGATGGATGCGGCCGTTCGCGTAGGGCGGGCCATCGTGGAGGATGAACTTCGGGCGGCCGGCGCGATTCTCGCGGATGCGCTCGTACAGACCCATGGCCTGCCACCGGGCGAGCGCCTGAGGCTCGGCCGTCTGGAGGTTCGCTTTCATGGGAAAGTCGGTGCGCGGGAGGTTCAGCGTGTCTTTCCACTCGGTCATGGATCGTTCTAGTTTACCTTACGGGGTTCGCCGGGGTTCCACTTGGTGCTGCAGGGTTCGGGTGTACAGGAAAAAGGCCGGCTCCCGAAGGAGCCGGCCGTGAGGCGCCGCATGCGAGAGCGTTAGCGGCGGGTGTTCGTGCGCTGGATGTCGACCCGGAACTCACCCTGGTTGTCGCCCAGGTTGTCGTCGTTGACACCGAGGAACAACTGGCCGGCGGCAGGCATCGGCACGGTGCTCTGGTTGCCGATGGCGAATGCCGGACCGTTGCCGATGCGCCCGATGAGCGCACCCGCGAGCGCGTTCCGGAGCGGTCCGGCGGCGGAGTTCGTGCCGCGCTTGGAACCGGCCGACGCGGCGATGTCGCCCGCGTCGCCGCTCAGCTGCACGTCGCCGCTCGTGTTGAAGGAGAGCACTTCACCCTTCTTCACCGTCAGCCCCGTGGACGTCCACTGCTGGCGCGGAGAGACGGAAATGCCGTTCCCCGTCGGCGCCGCGAGACCGCTCGTCGCAGGAGCCGCCGCGCCCGAGGGCCGGGCCAGGATGATCCGCGCGATTTCGTTCGACGAGAACTCGCGGTCGCCCGATCCGGTCTTCACCGTGATGCGCAGCGGGCTGGTCCCGCCGATGTCGAAGAGCTGGCCGTTGACGGTCGTGCCGTTCTTCAGGACGACCTGCTGCCCGTTTCCGGCACCGGCCCAGTCGGCCTCGCTCATCGTGTTGCCCGAAAAGTCGATGACCGAGACGTCGCCGGTCGCGATCTGCCGACCCTGACCGTTGACCCGCACCTCGAATCCCGAACCGCCCATATCGACCAGCTGACCGCTGACGCGCTCGCCCGAGCGCAGCGTGAGCGTGGCATTCTCCTGCGCCTGCGCCACGCCCGTGATGGTCAGGGCAGCAGCCGACAGGGCGAGAATCGTACGCTTGAACATGTTCCTCTCCTCCTCAAAAGACCAACCGGCAGCTGAGCCATGAGCCCGGCGGCCGAGTTTCCGTGTCACGCGGGTAGACTTTGCAAGCGGTGGGCCATGCAAAACGGGGCGAATTCCGAGCAGAATCCCTCGAAATCGAGTGTCCGGACTGACCAGAAAGAGGCAAAACCGGCTTGTATAATGGACGTATGACGTTGTCTCTCGTGCCCGCCGCCTCCACACCGGTGCGCCGCGCGACGCTCGACAACGGCCTGCAGATCCTCGTGCAGGAGATCCACACCGCGCCTCTGGTCTCCGTCTGGTGCTGGTACGGCGTCGGCTCAGGTGATGAGGCCCCGGGACAGACGGGGGTCTCGCACTGGGTCGAGCACATGAACTTCAAGGGCACGACCCACATCCCCCGCGACCAGATGAAGGGCATCGTCGAACGCTTCGGCGGGATGTGGAACGGCTATACGTGGATCGATCAGACGGCCTACGTTGACACGGCCGGCAGCACCGCGCTGGAGCAGATGCTCTTCATCGAAGCGGAGCGCATGGCGAACGGGCTCTACGAACCGGAGGATTGCGAGTCGGAGCGCACCGTCATCATCTCGGAGCTGCAGGGGGGCGAGAACGACCCCGACCAGCTGCTCGACACGGAGGTCACCGCAACCGCCTTCCGAGCGCATCCCTATCGGCATCCGACCATCGGCTGGCTCGATGATCTGAAGGGGCTGACCCGCGACGACCTCTACGGCCACTACCGCCGCTTCTACGTGCCGAACAACGCCACACTGGTCGTGGCGGGGGACGTGGCTGCAGACGAGGTGGTCCGGTCTGCGACGCGATACTTCGGTCAGATCCCCGAGGGGGCGCCGATGTCGCGCCGCCGCGTGCCGGAGCCGGCCCAGGTGGGGGAGCGGCGCGTCCTCATCGAACGTGAGGGGGCGACCGGCTATGTGAAGGTCGTGTTTCCCGCGCCGTCCTCCGCCGACCCGGACTTCTTCCCGATGCTCGTGCTGGACGCCGTTCTGACGGGCGCCAAGGGCGTGAACCTCTGGTCCAGCTTCCGCGGCGCGCCGCCACAACGGAAGGCGCGTCTGTACACGAGCCTCGTCGAGGGCGGACTGGCGTCCATGGTCTCGGGCGCGCTGCTGCCGACGCGCGATCCCTTCCTCTACACGTTGTCCTTCACCGCACTCGATGGCGTGCCGCTCGGGGAGCTCGAGGGTCGTGCGCTCGAGGCGCTGGAGTCGGTCCGCCGGACGGGAGTGGAGGAGACCGAGATCGTCCGCGCCAGACGGCAGCTGCGTGCGCGGCTCGTCTTCGAGACCGACAGCGTCACCAACATCGCCCATCAACTCGGCTATTTCGAAACTGTCGCCGGCCCCGAATTCCTGCCCGCGATGCAGCGTCGGATCGACGCCGTGACGGCCGCAGAGGTGTGGGACGTGGCGCGCCGCCGCTTCGCGCCTTCGACCCGTACCATCGGGTGGTTCCGGCCCGTGCCCGAGGGACCAGGCCGGTGATCGCCGTGATGCGGTCCGGGGAGAGACGCCCATGACGCCCCTGCTCGCCCGAGGGCTGTCCCCCTGCCGGGCCACGCTCGACAGCCGGGCGACGGTCATCGTGCAGGAGACCTCCTCCACGCCGGCCGTCGCGCTCAACGCGAGCTTCCTCGCGGGCAGCCTGTACGAGCCGGACGACCGGGCCGGCCTTGCCTGCCTGATCGCGCGAGCTCTCGACCGTGGCACGGAACGCCGGTCCGCGGGAGTGATTGCCGAGGCGCTCGACGAGCGCGGCGTCTCGCTCCGGATCCGCAGTACCCGCCACACGATGACGCTCTCCTGCACCTGTCTCGCGGAGGATTTCGACGAGGTGCTCGCGATCGTCATGGACATCGCGCGGCGCCCGACGTTCCCGGACGAAGAGGTCGCGAAGCGGCGCGCCGAGGCGGTCACGGCCATCCGGCAGGACGAGGACAATCCCGCCGTCCGCGCGGCCGACCAGTTGTTCGAGCTGCTCTACGGCCCCGCGCACCCCTACGGCCGGCGGACCAAGGGCACGGCCGAGAGCCTCGGGCGCATCGATCGGACCGACCTGGCCGCCTTTCATGCCCGGAGGTTCAGCCCCGGGTCGCTGTCGCTGGTCATCGTCGGCGACGTCGAGGCGTCGCGCGCCCTTGCCGCGGCCGAACGCGAGCTCCACGAGTGGACGGGGCCCGACCCGGGTCCGGTGGTCGTGGCGCCTCCGCCGCCTCCGGCCGGGCGGCGCGTCGCCCGTATCGCGATGCCGGGGAAGGCGCAGTCGGACCTGGCGTACGGCTTCACCACCATCAGTCGCCTCGACCCGCGCTACTACGCCTATTGGATGATGAACAACGTGCTCGGCCAGTTCGGGCTGGGCGGCCGCCTGGCCGACAGCATCCGCGAGCGGCAGGGCATGGCGTACTACGCCTACAGCACCTTCGACGCCACGGTGGGCGACAGTGCCCTCACCGTACGGGCCGGCGTGGATCCGCACAATGTCGAGCGGGCGCTCGCCTCGATCGACGCCGAGGTCCTCGCGCTTGGCGCGGACGGCCCGACCGGGGTGGAGGTCGAAGAGACCCGCGCGTTCCTGATTGGATCGATTCCGAGGATGCTGGAAACGAACGACAGCATCGCCGGCTTCCTCCAGACGTCCGAGCGCTTCGGCCTCGGCCTCGACTACGACCGGCGGCTGCCGTCGCTGCTCTCGGGCGTGACGCTCGACGACATCCGATCGGCCGCCGCCGACGTGCTTCATCCTGATCGCGCGGCCGTGTCCATCGCGGGCCCGGATCCCGAGCCAGGGGCGCCGTCGTGACGGACGTGACGCGGCGTCCGGCGCGCGCGGTCTTCTTCGACGTCGACTTCACGCTCATCTATCCCGGGCCGGCCTTCCAGGGCTCCGGCTACCGCGACTTCTGCGCGCGGTTCGGCATCGACGTCAACCCGGCGGCGTTCGACCGGGCCGTGATCGGCGCGGCCACGCTCCTCCAGTCAGACGACTCGCTCTACGACGCGCAGCTCTACATCGACTACACCCGGCGCATCATCGAAGGCATGGGCGGCACGGGACCGCATCTCGAGGATGCCGCGCGCGCGATCTACGTCGAATGGGCGGCCTGCCATCATTTCTTCCTGTACGACGATGTGATGGAGGTGCTGCAGGAATTACACCGAACGGGCTTCCGGATCGGACTGATCACGAACTCGCACCGCTGCCTCGACGCGTTCCAGAGCCATTTCGCGTTGGAAGGACTGTTCTCCGTCATGGTGTCGTCGCTCGAGCATGGATATCTGAAGCCCCATCCGAGCATCTTCGAGGCCGCGCTGCGCGCCATCGACGTGGAGGCGCGCGACGCCGTGATGGTCGGCGACAGCTTCGCGCACGATGTCGAAGGGGCGCGCCGGCTGGGCATGCGCGGCGTGCTCGTCGCGCGCTCGGCGGACGCGCCGCCCGGCTGCCCCCCGGACGTCGCGGTGATACAGTCGCTACGGCAGCTGCCGGGGCTGCTCGCCACGACGTAGCCGGCCATCGTGCGGCTGCTGGTCCACGCATCATGCGCATTCGATCACTCTCCACCCTCGCCGAGTGCCGACAGGCCGCGGCGCTCGAGCAGGCGATCTGGGGCTATGCCGACGCGGACGAGATCGTCCCTCCCTCCATCCTCATCGTCGCGGTGAAGCGCGGCGGTATTCTCCTGGGCGCGTTTGGGGACGGCGGTCGCATGGACGGCTACGCGTACGCCGTTCCCTCACTGCGTGATGGACGCCGGGCGATCTGGTCACACGCGCTCGGCGTGGTGCCCGAGGCCCGCGGCCGCGGGGTCGCGACGGCGCTGAAGATCGTGCAGCGCCAGCAGGCGCAGCGGATGGGGATAGACCTCATCGAATGGAGCTGCGACCCGCTGCAGACGGCACCCGCGCATCTGAATTTCGCACGGCTCGGTGTGGTCGTCGAGGAGTACGAGGAAAACCTGTACGGCGAATCGAGCAGCGTGCTGCACGCCGGTGTGCCGACCGACCGGTTCATCGCGCAGTGGAACCTCAACACGCCGCACGTCGAGCGCCGGCTTGCGGCGGCGGAGGGGATCGCGGCGCCCGGCCGTCGGCGTGCGGCGCAGCCCATCGGCGTCAGAGACAGCGCCGTCGTCTCGGCCGTGCTGGTGAATGAGGCGCGCGCTGCGGGGGAATGGCTCGCTCCCGGGGACGGCACGCTCGATGTGGAGGGGTCCCGGGTGCTCGTCGAGATTCCGTCGAACTTCACGGAGATGCTGACCCGCGAGCCCGCGCTCGCGCTGGAGTGGCGGCTGAGTACGCGCGCGATTTTCCAGGCCTACTTCACCCGCGGCTATCGGGTTGTTGATTTCTTCCTGGCCCGCGAGCACGGTCGCGGCCAGTATCTGCTCGCCCGCGCCGCCTCCTGAGGTCCCCCAGAGGGGGACACTCATCTTTAGCGTAAGTCGTTGATACTGAAGGTGTCGGCGGGAGATCCCCCCGGATCGAGTTGTCACGGCGTCACCTGGTCTATCCTGACCGACATGGATGACCATCTCGTCAGCATGCCCGGATCGATCGCGGGAATCCGCAGGGATTCTGAAGCCATCGGGTTCTCGATGGCGTCCGAACCCAGGACGGGATCGCTCCTGGCGGTCCTGGCGGCCTCCAAACCGGGCGGACGGCTGCTGGAGCTCGGCACCGGTACCGGTGTTGGCGCCGCCTGGATCCTGGCCGGCATGGACGCCGACGCGCGGCTGGATACGGTGGACACAGACCCTTCGGTCGTCGCGGTGGCCCAGCGGCACCTGGCGGCCGACGCTCGCGTGACGTTCCACGTCACCGATGCCGTGGAGTTTCTCCGACGATCGCCACGTGCCACCTTCGACCTGGTCTATGCGGACGCGTGGCCGGGGAAGTTCACCAATCTCGAGGACGCCCTCGATCTTCTGCGCCCCGGGGGCCTCTACGTCATCGATGATCTGCTGCCCGTGGAGGGTTGGCCGAGCGGCCATCAGGAGAAAGTCTCGAGCCTGATCGCAACGCTCGAGCGTCATCGCGGGCTCAGGGTCGTCAGGATGACGTGGGCGTCAGGCCTGGTGATCGGGGTCAGGACCGCTGACGGGTGAGCGAGGCTGCGACACCTCCACGACCGCCCAACGCCCGTGGCTCCGACGCTCATGTCGCAGTCTCCCTCAATCGATCCGATCCGCGCTATTTTCGGTATCGCCCCTCTATTTTCAACGAGTTAGCCTAAAGATGAGTGTCCCCCTCGCTTAGCCGGGGGGCCAGGTGAGGCGGCGGCCGGCGAGCAGGTGGAGGTGGATGTGGAACACGGTCTGCCCCGCATCGGCGTTGCAGTTGAACACGGTCCGGTAGCCGCCAGGCCCGTACCCCTGCTCACCGGCAATCGACGCCGCGGTCCTCACCAGCTTCCCGACCAGCCCGTCATCTCCCTCCACCACGTCATTCAGGCTGGAGATATGCCGCCTCGGAATGACCAGCACGTGCAGCGGCGCCTGCGGCGTGATATCCCTGAAAGCCACGACCTCGGCATCCTGAAACACGACGGCGGCAGGAATCTCCCCCGCGACAATCCGGCAGAACAGGCAGTCCGCCACCGATTACCTCCTCATGACCGCGATCCGCGGTATCTGTTGCAGGTCGCGGCCGACGCGCACGACCTCCCACCCGGCGACGCTCGCCGCCGCTCGTACACCCGCCTCCTGCCCGAAGCCGAACTCGACGATGAGCCGTCCACCTGGGGCGAGACAGGGTGGCGCGACACTGAGGAGGCGCCGCAGGACGCCAAGGCCGTCGCCAGGACCGCCGAACAAGGCGGACGCCGGCTCGTGGCCGCCGACCTCCGGTTGCAGGCCCGGTGCATCCGCATCCGGAATGTAGGGCGGATTGGACACAATGAGGTCGGCGCCCTGCACCCGGCTGTCGAGCAGGTCCGCGCCGAGCAGTGTGATGCGATCGGTCACGCCGTGTCGGCGCGCGTTGCGCGCGGCCACCGTCAGGGCGGCGGGAGAGATGTCCGTGGCGATGACGGACGCGGCCGGAAACTCTGTCGCGAGCGCGATCGCCAGGCAGCCGCTGCCGGTGCCGACATCCACGAGCGCACGAGGCGCAGAATCGCTGTGCGCACATTCGAGCGCGGCTTCCACGATGCGCTCGGTTTCAGGGCGGGGAATGAGCACGTCCGGCGTGACCTCGAGCTCGAGGCCCCAGAACTCGCGATGGCCCGTGATGTAGGCGACCGGCTCGCGCGCCGCGCGCCGGGCGAGCAGGGGACGGAGTCGTTCGCTGAATCCAGGCGGCGCCGGGTCGCGCCAGCGAGTGAGGATCGCGGCCCGGTCCCAGCCGAGGACGTGCCGTGCGAGCACCTCCGCGTCGAGCGCGGCGTCCGCGGCCGGAATTCCCGCCCGCACGAGCGCCTCGCGCGCGGCCGCAAGCAACGCCTGCAGCGAGGCCATCAGCGGCTCAGTGGACGGCGCCACTCTCCGCGTCCGTCGCTTCCTTCAGTTTCTCCGAGGTGAAGTGGGTGACGGCCGCATCGATCAACTCGCCGATATCGCCGTCGAGCGCCTGCGTCAACTGATGCATGGTGAAGCCGACGCGATGATCGGTGATCCGGTTCTCCTTGAAGTTGTAGGTGCGGATCTTTTCGGAGCGATCGCCGGTGCCGACCTGGGTGCGGCGGTCCTTCGCGATCGCCTCCTGCTGCTTGCGCATCTCCATCTCGTAGAGCCGCGAGCGCAGCACCTTCATCGCCTTCGCGCGGTTCTTGACCTGTGACTTCTCGTCCTGCTGCGAGACGACCGTGCCCGACGGAATGTGGGTGATGCGGACCGCGGAGTACGTGGTGTTGACGCTCTGTCCGCCGGGGCCGCTCGAACAGAACGTGTCGATGCGCAGATCCTTCGCGTCGATCTGGATGTCGACTTCCTCCGCTTCCGGCAGCACTGCAACGGTGGCCGTGGAGGTGTGAATGCGCCCCTGGGCCTCCGTGGCGGGCACGCGCTGGACCCGGTGCACCCCGCTGTCGTACTTCAGCCGGCTGTAGGCGCCGCGTCCCTCGATGATGGCGGTGACTTCCTTGGCGCCGCCAGAGCCGTTCTCGCTGAGGTTCAGGACCTCGACGCGCCACCCCTGCCGCTCGGCGTAGCGCGAGTACATGCGGAACAAGTCGCCGGCGAAGAGGGCAGCCTCGTCGCCTCCGGCCCCGGCCCTGATTTCGAGGATGACGTTCTTCGCGTCGTTCGGATCCCTGGGGACGAGCAGGACCCTGATCTCAGCCAGCAATGTGTCGCGTCGAGCCTCGAGCGATCGGAGCTCCTCCTGCGCCAACTCGCGCATGTCGGGGTCCTTCATCAGCTCTTCGGTGGCGGTCAGCTGCTCGATGACGCCGCGGTACTCGCGGAACTGCTCCACGAGCGGCTGCATCTCCGACAGCGCCTTCGAGTGCGTCCGGAACTTCGTCGTGTCCGCCTGCACGGCAGGGTCGGCCATCTCGGCCATCAACCGCTCGTACTGCGCCTCGACGGCGTTGAGTTTATCGAACATGATCCCTGCTGCTTGCGCGATTCCTGCTGCTTGCGCGATTCCTTCCGCTTGCGCGGATTGCCGCGGTGCCGTTCGTAGACCAGGCGCTCCGGCCTGACAGGGTCAGCCGCCGGACACCGGCGGCAGGAAGGCGACCTCGTCGCCCTCGCCGAGCGCCGCGCCGAAGCGCGCGTACTCCTCGTTGACGGCGCACGAAACCGCCGTCGTGTAGCCGGCCATCGCGGGGAACTCCACGATGAGCTGCTCCCACGCAGTGCCCGCGGTGGCTCCCTCCGCGATCTCACGCCGCAGCTCCGACGCCCCGGCGATTTCCCGAAGACGCGCGAACAGCCGGATCGTTATGAGCACGCGCGCTCGAAGGCCGCCTCGCACGCCGCGCGGTCATCGGGGTCGGCCGTCGCGCCTTCGATCCAGACCTCGCCACCCTCGAAATGTTCGTGCTTCCAGATGGGGGCGATCTGCTTGATCCGCTCGATCGCGAATCTCGATGCGGCGAACGCCTCGGCCCGGTGCGGCGACGCGGCCGCGATGGCGACGCTCGCCTCACCGATGGCCACCCGGCCGACCCGATGATGGATCGCCAGCCGGACCGACGGCCAGCGTCCGGCCGCTTCGTCCCCGATCTGCGCGAACGCCTTGCGGGCCAGCGGCTCGAACGCCTCGTAGTCGAGCCACAGCACGCGTCGGCCGAGGTTGTGATCCCTGACGAGCCCCAGAAACGTCACCACGGCTCCCGATCCCGAGGTCGAGACCAGGGCCGCCGCCTCGCTCGCGTCGAGCGGCTGTGGCGTGACCCGATACCGGGGATCCTCGACCGTCATGGGGTTGCAGGCACTCCGAGCTCGGCCTTCAGTATACCGCGCGCCAGAAGTGGTTCAGGGGGCCGTGCCCGCGCCCGAGACCGGGCGCATGACGGATGGCGCCGTCCACGTACTCCCGGGCCCGCTCTATGGCGGCACGGTCCGCCAACCCCAGCGCCAGATTGGCCGCAATCGCCGACGCGAGTGTGCAGCCGGTGCCGTGGGTGTGGACGGTCTCCATCCGCGGCCGCGACAGTTCGAACGACCCTGACGCCGTGCACGCGACGTCGATCGCGTCCGGCCCGTCCAGATGCCCACCCTTGATCAGGACGACGCGCGGCCCCATCTCCAGGATCCGCCCGCCTGCGGCGTGCATGTCGTCCACAGAGCGGATCGACAGACCAGCCAGCACCTCGGCTTCAGGGATGTTCGGCGTGAGCACGTGCGCCCGCGGCAGGAGCTCGGCCCGCATCGCTGCGACCGCATCCTCCTCGAGCAGCCGGTCCCCCCCCTTGGCGACCATCACGGGATCGACCACGACCTGCGGCAGATCGAGCGCCTCGATCGCCGCCCCGACCGCTTCGACAATGGCCGCCGTGGCAAGCATGCCGACCTTGACGGCATCGGCGCCGAGATCGCCGAAGACCGCTTCAATCTGCGCGATGACGAGGTCCGCCGGCATCGCCTGCCACGCCACGACGCCGAGCGTGTTCTGCGCCGTCACGGCGGTGATGGCCGATGTGCCAAACACGCCATGCGCCGCAAACGTCTTCAGGTCTGCCTGGATTCCGGCGCCTCCGCCCGAGTCGCTCCCCGCAATCGTCAGTGCCGTCCGCATGGCCCCAGTGTAGCGCCCGCCGCGGGTGCCACTCCGGCCGCTCGCCGGCCACGGGAAAATAGTACAATTCGCCCCATGAACGTCCGATTCGATCGCCCGTCCCACGGCACCCTGTTGACGACGATGGGGAAGGGGGAGCTGGACACGGCCACCAGGGTGGCCTCGGTGCTTCTGTTGACCGTCATGACGGCCGCGGCCGCGCAGGTGAGTGTGCCACTGCCGTTCACGCCCGTGCCCTTCACCCTCCAGCCGATGGTCGTGCTGCTGGGCGGCGCGGTGCTGGGCAGCCGGCTCGGCATGTCGGCGCAGGTGCTCTATCTGCTCGCGGGGATTGCGGGGTTGCCCGTCTTCGCGGCATCTGCCGTGCTGCCCCAGGGCGTCCTGCGACTGCTTGGGCCGACCGGCGGATACCTGATGAGCTATCCCTTCGCTGCCTTCCTGACCGGGCTGCTCGCCGAGCGGGGCTTCGATCGCCGCTACCTCACCTCGGTCGTCGCGATGGCGGCTGGCCTGCTGGTGGTGTTTGCGTGCGGGGTGGTGTGGCTGGCGTTCTGGGCTCGGCCCGCCGCCGGGCTCGACGCCGCGCTGCGCACGGGGCTTTACCCCTTCATTCCCGCGGACATCTTCAAGATTCTGATCGCCGCGGCCGTGATGCCCGCGCTCTGGCGCCTTACTCGCGCGCGCTAGCGCCTGCGATTC
>JANPJN010000740.1:0-2410 GCA_031425515.1 Acidobacteriota bacterium
GGTCGCTCTTCGAGGGGGCGGCCGCCCTGCGGTGCACGCTCGGGGTCGCCATCGTCCTCTTCACGGGGATCGCAATCGGGCAGCCGGCGATCGGCGTGTTCGGGGCCATCGGCGCGGTGTCGGTGGGCTTCGGATCGTTTCAAGGGGTCTATCGGAGCCGCGCGGCCGTCATGCTCGTGGCGGCGGCCGCCATGGCGCTGTCGATCTTCTGCGGGTCGCTGGCCGGCGGACGAGACGCCACCGCCATCGCGGCGGCCGGAGCCTGGGGATTCGGCGGCGGGCTGATTGTCGCGCTGGGGCCGTCCGCGTCCTTCGTCGGCCTCCAGTCGATCGTGGCGGTCCTCATTGCCGGCGGATATCCGGCGGACCTGCAGGACGCGGCGGGACGCGCCGCGCTGGTGTTCGGCGGCGGCCTCGTCCAGACCCTCCTGGTCGTGATGATCTGGCCGCTGCGCCGCTTCCACGCGGAACGTCAGAGCCTCGCTGCTGCCTACCGGAGCCTCGCGTCCTATGCGTCGGCGATCCCCGAGGGCGCCGACGCCGCGCCCGAACCCCACACCTTTGCGGCGACGCCATCGCCGCTCGCCGACCCCCAACCGTTTGCGAAATCGCGGGATGTCCTGATCTTTCAGGCGCTGCTGGACGAGGCGGAGCGCATTCGCGCCAGCCTCGCGGGGCTCGCCGCCCGGCAGCGCCGCCTCAGCGCGGAGGAACAGACCGCCCTGCGCACATTGTCCACCGGGCTCGAGCGGGCCCTGCTCGCGATCGCAGAGGGGCTCGAGGATGCCCGTGAACCGCGCGAGCCCGCGGGCCTCTGGACCACCGTGGACGTCTCCGCCGCGCAGCTGTCTGGGGCCGAGGCCGTCGAGGCGCTCCTGGGACAGCTTCGCGCGGCCTGGCGCACGGCCGGCGCCTTCGCGACCGGCGCGCCGGCCGACACCACCATCTCGGCGCCCCCCCGCGTGGCGCCGCTGCGGCTTCGTCCGCCGATCCGGGATGCCGTCAACACGCTCCGGGCCAACCTCTCGCTCGACTCGACCGCCTGCCGGCATGCCTTGCGGTTGTCGGCCACGCTGATCATCGCGACGTCGCTCTATCGCGCGTTCTCGCTGCCCCGCGGCTACTGGCTGCCGCTCACGGCGGTTCTGGTCCTGAAGCCGGAATTCCACGACACCTTCGCGCGAGGCATCGCCCGCATCGCGGGCACGCTCATCGGCGCGGCCGCCGCCACGCTCATCACGAGGGCCTTCGCTCCAGGGACGACGGGGCTGACGTTGCTGGTCCTCGGCTTCGTGTGCGCGGGGTACGCCCTCGTGCGCACCAGCTACGCGGTGTTCACCGTCTGCATCACGGGCTACGTCGTCTTTCTGCTGATGCTGGCCGGTGTGCCGGAGCTGACGGCCGCCACCAACCGCATCGTCTACACCGCCGAGGGCGGGCTGCTGGCGTTGGCGGTCTACGGCCTGTGGCCGACGTGGACGGCGGCCGAGGTGAGGCCGGCACTCGCCGGACTCCTCGAGACGCACGCCGGGTACGTGAAAGCGCTGCTCGAAGGGTACGCCGATCCCCGGCATGCGGACATGGCCCTGCTCGCCGACATCCGCCGGGACGGACGGCTGGTGCGATCCAACGCCGAGGCGGTCGTGGAGCGGATGCTCGCCGAGCCGGCCGCGCGCCATGCAATCCCCGCGGCCGTAGCGATGGGCCTGCTGGCAGCCATTCGCCGGCACGCGCTTGGCGCGCTCGCGCTTCACGCCGGGCTCGAGCGGGGCGTGGAGCACCCGATCCGCGGGGTCGCGACGCTGGCGGGGGAGATGACCATGAGTTTGTCGGTGCTCGCCTCGGCGCTGCGATCCGGCGCGCCGCCGCAGCCGCTTCCACCCCTGCGGCAGACACAACTCGCGATGTCGGAGCGGACCGGCCTCCTGTTCGACGAGACCGACCTGATGGTCGACAGCGTCAACACGATGGCCTCGCTCATCGGAAAGGCGGCAATGCGGTGAGCACGCGGCGGGCGGTGATCCTGGCGCGGGGGCTCGGGTCAAGGATGCGGGCGCCCGATTCTCGCGCGGACATGAGCCCGGACCAGGCGCGAGCCGCCGACGCCGGTCTCAAGGCGATGATGCCGGTGCACGGCCGGCCGTTCCTCGACTATCTGCTCAGCCGCCTCGCGGATGCCGGTGTCGAGCACGTGGCGCTGATTGTCGCGCCGGATCACGACGCCCTCCGGCAGTACTACACCCTGGACACCCCGCCCGCGCGCCTGACGCTCAGCTTCGTCATACAGCCGGAGGCACGGGGCACGGCCGACGCGATCCTTGCCGCGGAAGCCTGGACAGCCGGGGAGCCGTTTCTGGCGATGAATGCCGACAACCTTTACCCGACGGGCGCGCTTCGCGACCTCGCGGCG
>JANPJN010000741.1:0-2125 GCA_031425515.1 Acidobacteriota bacterium
TCGATGAAGCCGAACCACACGATCGCCGCAATCGCCAGCGCGGCGTGCGCGGGCGTGGTCCCGAAGCTGGCCAGCGTCAGCACGAAGAACGCCGCCACGGCCAGCGAGTTCACCATCTTCGCCAGTGCCGACAGCGGCGCCACATCGTCGTACCACCCGATGACGAAGAGCGCACCAACGGCCGCGAGGATGGGGGCTGCAGAGGGGGTGAAGGCGCCGCCCGCGGCGCTGCCGGCAGCGAGGCCGGCGATGATCCCGATGCCGCCGAACGTGGGGGTGGGCCGCCGATGCCAGCGATCGGGGCGGGGCGGGACGACGGCGCCTGCGCGCATCGCGCCGCGGCGGACGACGCCGCCGCCGGCGAAGCTGGCGGAAGCCGCCACGAGGAAGATCAGGCCGGCCGTCAGCAGATCCATCGACACTAGATCCGCTCGGTCAGCTGATCTTCACAGCGCGTCATGAGCCAGAGCCCGGCGGTCAGGGCCACCGCTGCATACACGGCCGCGAGCGCCCAGGTCTCGGGCGCGGGCCACCGGCGGTAGTAGAAGACGTCGTGGTACGCCGTCACATAGGGGGACAGCGGCGTGAGGAGAATCACCGTCCGCACACGCTCGGGGATCTGGGTCGTTTCGTAGACGACCGGTGTCGCCCAGAAGAGCACCGCGAGCGCGACATCGACCAGGTGCCGCACGTCGCGAAAGAACGCCGTGCCGACGGCCAGCAGGAGCGCCACGCCCATCGTGAACGCGAGCTGCAGCGCGAGAAAGACCGGGTAGGCCAGCATCGGCGCCGCCGGAGGCACCTGGTAGAGGAGCATGAGCACCGGCAGGAAGATGGCCGCCGTCAGCAGGTACTGCGCGAAGTTGAACAGCACGGTGGCGATCGGGAGAATGGCCCTCGGGAACCACACGCTGCGCGCGAGCCCGCCGTTGTCCACGATCGATCCGGTGGACATCGCCGTCGCGTTCGCGAAGAACGTCCACGCGAGTACGCCCAGCATCAGATAGAACACGAACCCCGGCGTCCGTATCCGCAGGATGTACGTGAACGCGACGGTGTAGACCGCGATCATCAGCAGAGGATTCGCCAGCGACCAGACGAATCCCAGCACCGATCCCCGGTACTTCAGTTTCAGGTCCTTGACGACGAGGTTGCGGAGGAGGTGGCCGTACTGCGCGAGCCCTCGCAGCGTGCGGCCCAGGCTCGGGCGCACGGCGGCACGATCCTCCATCGTCGCATCGGCAGCGGCGGCAGCCGCGGGCGGCATCATCTCGGGACCGCCAGCGTATCCCACCGCCTCTGTCGTCCGCTCATCGTCTGGCACCCGGCCCGAGGCCCAGCATGGCGCGGACCGAGACGCTGAGGCGGCGAAGCTTCCAGAAGGCGCTCCGCTCCATGTGCGCGATCGTGTCGAGATGACCAGCGGCTGAGGATTGCGACGCGATGAGCGCCTCCTGGGTGCGCTTGATCTCGTCCTGCATCGCGACGAGCGCCGCACGAAGCTCGGCGCGTTCACGGACCAGCGGCGCGAGCAGACGCTCGTAGTCCGCCGCCACCCGGTGCAGCGGCTCCGCGCTCCGCCGGAACCGCACCGCCCACGGGGTGACGAACGTTGCATCGAAGCTCACGTCGCGCAGGAAGCCATGCCGCGCGAACTGCCCGGCCCAGTATTCGGGTGGCCTGACGTTCACGTGCGTCGTCTCGCGGTAGTCGAGCGGCGACGACGAGAACAGGACGTCGTCTGTATGCCGGCAGAAGTTCGCGATTGCGGCCTCGGCGTCGGGCGGCGGCATGTGCTCGAGGACTTCAATCGAGACGATGAGGTCGTAGCGGTCGTCGAGCTCCGTCGCGATCGAGCCTTCGCGCAGCCACGGCGCCACGCCGGGGCCGGCCTGCGCGACGGCGTAGGAGGAGATATCGATCCCGAAGGCTTCGACGCCACGGGCGCGCAGGGTCTCGACGAGCAGCCCGATCGCGCAGCCCGCATCGAGGACGCGGCGGGGGTTGATGTCGGAGAGGATGCGGTCGGCGATGGCGGAGAAGAAGGCGAGCCACTCATCGGTGCGGGCATACGGCTTGCAGCAGGACGTGGCGTAGTAGTCGGCGCCGAAGCATTCCCCAGCGG
>JANPJN010000742.1:0-2098 GCA_031425515.1 Acidobacteriota bacterium
CCTCGAGCGCGCGCTGCCCGGGGTGCCGGGGTCCCCTGACCGCCGTGGATGTCGGCGCCCTCGGGATGCTCGAATGCGCGGCGTGCGACGGCGCATGGCTCGACGCGGCCGATTTCGAGCGCATCTGCACGAATGGCGAGAGCCGGGCCGCCGTGCTCCATCGGCGCGCCGCTGGAGCGCCCGTGGCGCCGGAGCGACGCGTCCGCTACCGACCCTGCGTGCGCTGCGGCCGGATGATGAACCGGGTCAACTTCGCGCGTCTCTCGGGGACGATCGTAGACGTCTGCCGCGGGCACGGGACCTTTCTGGACGCGGGCGAGCTCCACGCCGTCATCACCTTCATCCATGGCGGCGGGCTGGACCGCATGCGTCAGCGCGAGCTCGCCGACATCAAGGAGCAGCAGCGGCGCCTGGCGGCGGACCAGCGCGCGGCGGCGGGGGCATCCGGCGGGAGAGCGGACTCGCGCGGCTGGGACTCGGCGTCGCTGTCGGAATTGATGAAGGCCGTGCTGGGAGAATGATGGCCGGTCAGCCGACGGGCAGAAGCTCGATCGAGCCGTAGTCGCCCAGCGGATCGCCCTGCCCGACGAGCGGGGCGGGCCTCCGGCCGAGGGACGCGAGCAGGGCTTCGACGCTCGCACGCGTCCAGCCCGTCGTCGGCCAGAGCGTGGGGTGGATCTCGATCACGATGGAGAGCGCCCGACCGCGCTCGCGAATTGTCTCCGCCGCTCCGGCCAGCACGTCGAACTCGAACCCTTCCACGTCAATCAGGATCCAGTCCGGCCGCAGCGCGTGGGTCCGGCAGTAGTCATCGACGGTCGCGACCGCTACGCTGGTGCCCTTCGGCGCGGAGGGGTCATCCGGATTCGGCGCCGACAGGCGGCTCAGACCGCTCCCGGGCTCACCGAAGAACATCGAGGTGCCGGGGGCCCGGCCGAGCGCCACGTCTTCGACCCGGACCGAATCCGTGAACCCATTGAGACGAAGGTGACGCCGGAGCACCACGGCGGTCCCGGCATTCGGCTCGAAGGCGACGACCCGGCCGCCGGGCGTGGTCCAGCGGGCAATCTGAAGGGCGTGCACACCTACATGGGCGCCGATGTCGAGCGAGACCTGCCCCGGCCGCATGCGCGCGCGAAGGATGCCGGAAAGCTCCGCTTCGTAGTCAGGCTGGATGAAGCCGCGATACCGGGGATCGATCCGGAACGGCTCGCCGTTGATCTGGGCCGCGACGCCGCGGCCGGCCGTGATGAGGTGGAGAAAGTGTCCGTAGAGGGGACTCAGCAGCCGACGGAGCGGCGAGTCACGCCGCGCTGCCCCTCCGGCGAGGGCAGACAGGAGCGCATGAAGCCGCCCGACGCCGCCGCCGAGTCGCTGCTCGACCAACTTGCCCTGACTACGCGCCGGGCTCGAATGTCAGCGCGACACCGTTGATGCAGTAGCGCAGTCCGGTGGGAGGAGGGCCATCTTCGAAGACGTGACCAAGATGCCCGCCGCACCGCCGGCAGTGGACTTCCGTCCGGGTCATGAACAGGCTCCGGTCGATCGTGGTGGCGACGGCCCCTTCCATGGGCTCGAAGAAACTGGGCCACCCGGTCCCGCTCTCGAACTTGGGCGCCGACGTGAACAGGGCGTTCCCGCACGCCGCGCACGTGAACGTGCCGGCGCGCTTCTCGTGCAGCAGCGCGCACGTACCCGCGCGCTCGGTCCCATGCTCCCGCAAGACGTAGTACTGCTCGGGTGTGAGGAGTTTGCGCCACTCCTCGTCAGACTTGACGACTTCGAATGTCTCGACCTGGCTCTTCACGCGTGTCCTTCCATCGTGCGCGACGTCGCAGACGCGTGTGCCGTGCCTGGAACGCCGCAGCGAAAATATCTCGAACGCCGGCCCGTGCTGTCCGGGGCCGAACCTTGCTGGCGTGCTATCGGGGCCCGAACCCCTCGGCGTATCCGCGCTGGAACCCGTTGCGATAGCCGGACTGATACTCGCCGCGCGGGCCAAGCGTCGTCTGGTACCCCGCGTCGGCCTGCTCGAGCTCGCGCTGGCCCTCGAGGTCCCACTTTGCGCCGTTCACCTGCCGGTCTTCCTTGCCCGCCT
>JANPJN010000743.1:0-3013 GCA_031425515.1 Acidobacteriota bacterium
CGCCTCAGAGGACCTCTTTGCGGGCGACGTAGGTCTTGCGGGCCCGGGCCTTCAGGCCCGGCTTGCGCAGCCTCACCTCCAGCCGGTGGATCTTGCCGTCGAAGGTCTGCGGGGTGAACGCGATGGCGTACTGGCGATGCAGCTCGTCGGCCACGCGGGTGAAGGTCGTCGAGAGATTACTCGTCGAGGAGAGCTGGAAATAGCCGCCGCCCGTCGCGAGCGCAATGCGCGGCAGGCCGGGATCCGGTTCCTGCACATCGGTTGGCTGGCCGAGCCCGCCCGGCAGGCCCATCGGCCCGACGGACGGCCCCCTGCGGCCCCTGCCCCGTCCGGAAAAGCCACTCCGCCCGGCGAGCCCGATGGCGAACACCATCACGTCGTGCTCCTCGGCGTTCTTCATCACCTCGGCGAGGCTGAGGCTGCGGCTGTTCATCGGGCGATCGACGCCGTCGGTGAACACGAGAATGACGCGCCGGCCGTTCTGGTGCTGGAGTGCCGTGATCCCGACGTTGACGGCGTTCCAGAGCGGTGTCGGCCCGGGCTCCTGCAGTTCCGTCCGCAGGATCTCGATGAGGTCGCGCTGGCTGCCGGTGAACTCTCTCGGATCGAGCTGGATGCGGTTGGCGAAGCTTCCGATCCTGGCCTTGTCGCCGGACCCGAGCTTCGACACGAACTGCTCGGCCGCCGCGCGGACGAGCCGGAAATTGTTGTACATGCTGCCGCTGCGATCGAGCATCAGCACGACGGTGATCGGCTGCACTCCGCTGTCGAAGAGCGTGATCGCCTGGCGCTTGCCGTTGTCGTAGATTTCGAAGTCGTCCTGCGTGAGCTCCCCGACCAGCCCGCCCGAGTCGTTGGTCACGGTCACGTAGACGGCGACCGTCCGGGCGCCGGTGCGGAACACGGGATCCTGGGAGTGTATCGGCAGCGGCGCCACCAGAACGGCGAGCGCCACGGCCGCGGAGAGGAGCGCCCGTCGCACGCATGGCCGGCCGTAATCCATGGAGGTCCGCTCCTAGAAGATGATCCGATCCTTCGCCGCTTCGATCTTCTTGAAGTCTACTCCCGGCGCCTTGCGCAGGTCTTCAATCGTCTTGAACCCGCCCCGTTTCTCCCGGTAGGCGATCAGCGCGGCCGCCTCCCGGCGAAGCAGCGACATGACCGATTCCAGCTCGATCGCCGTCGCGCGGTTCATGTTCAGCTTCGGCGCCGCTTCTCCCAGATAGTGCGTCGAGAGGTACTCGACAACCGCGGCAAACTCCTCGTCTGTCCCTTTGGCGCCGCGCCAGCGCATGTCGGTGACGGTCGCGTCCCACCCCTCGCGCGTCAGCCGGAACGCCGCGGCCCGGTGTGGCTCATGGCACGGCGCGCACACCTTGATCAGCTCGTCCTTGCCGGGGCCGTCGGGCAATTGCGCCCGCACGGTCCCCGCCCCGAGGACGATCGCCGCCGCGGCCACCCCGGCCATCCGCCCCGCCCGCGCCAAGAACGACACCCTGTATCCCATACCTGTATCTTAAGACCCGCGGCGCGAACCGACAGCCGCATCGCGCGGACTGAAAACTTTCCGCACTGGAAGCTGCCTCGGGAACGTCCATCCGTGGGCCGGCTGCGCTCCGTCCTTGCAACCGGCCGGGTCCTCTACGATACCGGCTTCGCCCCGTTGAGCAGGCCGTCCACGAGCTCGAGCAGATGCTGCGGCGTGGCCGGCTTCGCGACAAACCTCGTGAACCCGGCCTCGGTGGCCGCCTCACGATCCTCGGCCCGTGTGTAGGCCGAGAGCGCGATGACAGGCACCTCCCGCACGTCTCCCGGCAGCGCACGGATCCGGCGGACGAGCGAGTAGCCGTCCTCGTCCGGCATGCCGATATCCGCAATCACGAGGTCTGGCGGCGTGCGGTCGATCTGCGCGAGCGCCACGGCGGGACCGTCCGCGACCACCACCGTCGCGCCCGCTCGCTCCATCACGTTGGCCAGCAGCTCTCGCGTCGGCGCATCATCGTCCACCACGAGAATCCGGCGATCGTCGAACCTGAGCGCGAAGGCGTCCCTCGCCGGCGCTTCGGCGTCTGGCCGGTCCAGCGGCAGGTCCATGAGCACCGGCACCGGCAGCCCGATCCGGAAGGTCGCTCCGTGGCCGGGGCCCGCGCTCTCGGCCCGCACCGTGCCGCCATGCAGCTCGACGAGGTGCTTGACGATCGACAGGCCCAGGCCCAGCCCGCCGTGCCCGCGCGTCACGCTCTGATCCGCCTGGCGGAACCGGTCGAAGATGAACGGCAGGAACTCGGACGAGAGGCCAGCGCCGGTGTCCGACACGGTCACGAAGACCCCGGAGCCGCGCAGCCCGAGCGCAATGCTGACGTCTCCACCCGAGGGAGTGAACTTCACGGCGTTGGACAGCAGGTTCCACAACACCTGCTGGAGGCGGCCGCTGTCGCCGCGGATCACCGGCACTTCGCGGATGGAGGTGCGCAGCGTAATGCCCTTGGCCAGGGCGCCTGGCCTCGCCGCGTCCGCCGCCGCTTCGACAATGGGCCCGAGCGCCACGGGCCGGAGCTCGACCCGCAGTTTCCCGGTAATGATGCGAGCCATGTCGAGCACGTCTTCGATGAGCTGCGCCTGGGCGCGGGCGTTGCGCTCGACGACTTCGAGCGCCTTCTCCACCTTCGCCGCGTCCACCTGACCATGACGCAGCATCGTCGTCCAGCCCAGAATGGCGTTGAGCGGCGTGCGCAACTCGTGCGACAGCGTGGCGAGGAATTCGTCTTTGAGCTGGCTCGCCGCTTCCGCTTCAGAGCGAGCCGCACGCAAAGCAACGAGGGTGTCGCGCATCTGATACTGCCGCAGCCGCGCACGCAGCGCTGCCCGGACGACACTGACGACGGCGGCGACGCGGATCGGCCGCTCGATCACGGTGACGTTCCGGAGCGCTTCGATGACGCCGATGGCGCGGGAGGACCGGCCCGCATCGTGGCCGCCGGCAAACAGCACCACGGGAATATCGGACCACGGG
>JANPJN010000744.1:0-3108 GCA_031425515.1 Acidobacteriota bacterium
TGTGGCACGACTGGCAGCTCCGGGCCCCCTTGTAGTCGCTGTGCAGCCACTCCTGATAAGGCACCTGCTCGGGCAGGCGGCCGACTGCCGCACCTCCCGGACCGAGTGCGGTCGTGATCAGGGTGTGGCAGGTGGCGCAGAGTTCGGACTGGCGGATGTGATCGCCCCTCGTCGGTCGATAGCCTTCCGACGAGCTGATCATGACGCGCGCGTGGCCCGCGTCCACGTCGAAGGGGCCGTACTCCGGGCGATCGTTCGGGTCACGAGGGGTGGGAACCACGAAGCCGCCGTTGAAGCTGGCCGGCGTGCCGAGCTTCTCCGTGCTGATCTGGTGGCAGACCGAGCAGGACACGCCGTCCGCGGCTTCGCGTCCCGTCGCGTCTACGGCGAGTGGCAGGTGGGCGAACACCTCGCCATGCTGCCCGCGGGCCCTGGCGTTGGCGCGCGGGATCGGCATGTGGCAGGTGGCGCACTCGTCTTCGATCTGCGCCTTCGACTCGGGATGATCCACTGTTTCGCGGCGCACGCTGGCCTGCCAGTAGGGATCGCGCGACGAGTTCGCCATCATGCTGGCGCGCCACTCGAAGCCAATCGACACGTCGTCGCCCGATGCGGTGACGAGGCCGTTGTGGCAGGCGACGCAGCGGTCTGAGGTCTGAAATTGCGGCACGCTCGGCTGGGCGGGAGCCGCGTTCGTGCCGGCGCCAGTGCCGGACGCGAGCAGCAGCCAGAGTGTGAGGAGCAGCGCGCAAGCCGGCAGCGTGCGCGCGATCATTTCCACCCCGCCCGGAGACCGCCGTCGAACCAGTCCCATAAGAGATAGAAGCCGATCTGCTTCGAGCGCCCGGCGGTGTTCGCGACCGGCACCTGCAGGCCGATGCTCGCGCGAATGTGCTGGCGTCGATTGAGGGTGACCTGGATCTGCGGCATCAGATCGACGTCGGTGGCTGCGCCTGTCTCGAGATCGCGATCCGTGATCAGTTCCAGCATGGGCGACCACATCCGTCCGACGCCCCCCTCCTCGCGGAAGCTGGTACCGAAGGCTGCGCGGCCGAAGACCGCACGCGGGAAATCCCGGCTGGAGGCGGGCTGCTCCATGCCGGCCTGCGCCTGAAGGAACATCCCCGACGGCAGGAGCTGTCCGTAGGCGGCGAACGCTTCAAGCACGGTGACCCCTTTGCCGAGGCCCTTCTGCTCGTTCCCCGTCGGCAGGACGATCTCTCCCTGTGCGCTCAGGATGGAATGATCGTTGGCGAGGATCACCCGCTTCAGCCCGAACCCGACGTCTCCGATGCCGCGCGCCAGCGTGCCGGTTGCGTCGTGAAGGTTCGCCACGGGAATCGACACCTCGACCTGGCTGCGCACGCCGAGCCGGCGTTCGTAGGCAATCCGGTGGGTAACGTCCGGGGCCTCGCGCACGCCCACGAGGGTGGTGATGGTGCTCTCGCTCTCCGGAAACGCCTTCTCCGTCGTCAGGGGGCGAGGCAGATTGAGCTCGCCGCGCGGCCACGAGGTTTCGCGGCAGAGCGAGCGCAGGTGGCCGATGACGGCGTCAATCTGGGCGTCGGTGAGGAGATCGCCGAAGGCCGGCATGATGCGGGAGAAGCCGCGGCCGCGGCCGCCCTGGCGGACGGTGGCTTTCCAGTCCACGTCGAGCTCCGGCGTCGTGGTCGCGCAATCCGTAAAGTCGGGGAAGGTGTCGGGCTTGTCGAAGCCAACCGTCGTGTCGGGCGCCCCCGTCCCGTCCCGTCCGTGGCACCCGGCGCAGCCCGCCTGAAAGATCGCCGCGCCGCTGGTGAGTCCACGCGCGCCTGACTGGCCCGCGAACGCGGGAACCGGGAGTACCGCGATCAGCAGGAGCCGCGCGAGGGAGCGGAAACGCACGCGAGATGTATCCCACACCGCCGGCGTGCGCAGCAAATGACTTTAGTGTGAAGAGACGACTGGAATGCGCGTGATGACACAGCCGAACGCCCCGGTCAGGCCCGGGCGCCAGCCATGGCATCACGCTTGCTCTAACGAGAGCAGCTACGCTCGGTCGCCACTCTGGCGGGCCGACGAACCGCCCACCCACTCGACGGGGACGCTTTTCAGGTCCCCGCTCGCCACGTACGGACACTTTTCGTCCCAGACTCTGGGAACGCCATGGCCCGACAGTGTAGTGCGCTTCCAATCGTTGCAACGAGACGGCAGCGCTTTACACTCGGGGCCGGCGTCCGGGTCTGACCCGTCAGTTGTTCAGCGCCCCGGCCTGGATCCACTGGCGCACCAGGGCGATCTGGGCATCGGACAGAAACGGCGGCAGGTTGCGCGGCATGCGGAGTCCGACGATGTCCGAGGCGCCTTCGAGCTTCTGGACCAGGTAGCTGCCGGCCGGATTGTTGGGGATGACGCGGACCGCGCCGGGTTTCCCCGAGCTCGCGACACCGACCAGCGCCGCGAAGGCCGCGCCGGAGCGCAGGTTCAATCCGGCGGCCGGCGTGCGTCCTTCGTCCGTGTGGCACGACACGCAGTTCGAGTTCAGGATCTCGGTCTGCACGCGCGTCAGCGTGACGGCTGCCGGAGTGGACGGTGCGGTGGGCGAACTGCCTCCGCAGCCGGCTGCGACGACGAGGGCCGAGAGGGCGAGTACATCGACCGCGATTCTGACAGCGCGCATGCTCATTACTGGTCGTCTCCATGGACATCCCTGACCGGCCGTTGGTCAGGGCATCGGATTGCTGGGATGTGCCGAGGGGGCTTTCGGACGTCGGCTGAGCAAACCGGCTGCCCGCGAGTCCGGACGGTGGGCCGGCGTGCGGAAGTGCGCCCATGGTAAGGAATGGGCGTAAAAACACGGGAGTGGTGGGCCGCGAGGGTCTGAGGGCGGAGTCGGCGCCAGGCGTGGTTTTCGGCACGCGTAACGCGCAGACGAAGGATGAAACGAGCGGTGCTATTCGAGCCGCGCGGCGAGGGCCGAAGAGTCGAAGCTGTCTTTCACGCGCCGTTCCGGGTTCGCCTTGCCGTCGCGGGAACGGATCTCGCGGTCCACTACCGGGTGCCCGAGACCAGCACTGGCGATGCGCGATACATCGCGGGCAGCAGGCGCTTCAGATTCTCAATCTTCGG
>JANPJN010000745.1:0-2258 GCA_031425515.1 Acidobacteriota bacterium
GTCCAGGGGCCGGCCGGTGGGGATGTCGAAGCGCTGCAGACGCTGTACGCCGGGCGGGACCCGCTGCCGCCCGGCTGGCAGAACGCCACGGTGGGCGAGCAGATCGGCGGCACCGTCTCAGAGGCGGAGGGTGCGTTCACCATCACCGCCGGCGGGCGGGACGTGTGGGGTACCGCCGACGAACTGCGGTTCGCGTCGCGCACGCTGATCGGGGACGGAGACATCACCGCGCGACTCGACTCGCTGCAGGCGCCGCACCGGTGGACCAAGGCCGGCGTGATGATCCGGGAATCGGCCGAGTCGTCTGCCGCGCACGCGTTCCTCCTGGTGTCCGGCGCCAGGGGCATCGCGTTCCAGCGCCGTCCCGCGGCAGGGGCGGACTCGGTGCATACGGACGGGGGCGCGGGCACGGCGCCCCGGTGGCTCTGGCTCTCGAGGCGGGGCATGCGCGTTTCCGCCTATGTGGCGGGCGACGGAGAACCGTGGCGGCTCATCGGGGCCGACACGATCACGATGGGCGCGGAAGCGCGCATCGGTCTCGCCGTGTCGAGCCACACGGACACGACCGCGACCGCAGTCTTCTCGCAAGTGTCGGTTGCGCCGGTGACCGAGTGGCTGCACGCGGATGTAGGGGCGGTGGGCGTCAAGGGCTGGGTGCGCGCGATGCCGGCGGGGATCAGGATCGCGGGTGCCGGCGAGGATGTCTGGGACGCGGCCGATGCGTTTCACTTCGCCTGGGTCCCGCTGGCCGGCGACGGCGAGATCACGGCGCGCGTGAGCAGTCTCGCGGCCGTGCGGGCCTGGTCGAAGGCGGGCGTCATGATCCGCGAGTCGCTCGACCCGGGAGCCCCGCACGCCTTCATGCTGGTCTCGGGCAGCAAGGGCGCTGCGTTCCAGCGACGGAGCGAACAGGCAGGGGTGAGCGACAGCACGCCGGGTGGCGCGGCGATCGCGCCGCTCTGGGTCAGGCTGCAGCGCAGGGGACAGGTCGTCTCCGCCTATCGATCGCATGATGGCCTGGGGTGGACCGTCGTGGGATCCGCCACCATCGTGATGGGCGAGCGGGTTCTGGCCGGGCTGGCGGTGTCGAGCCACACCTCGACCGCCACCAGCCAGGCCGTGTTCGAACGCGTCACCGTCCGTTAGGACGCCTATTTCTTCTCGGCCGGCATCTCGATCTTCGCAATCGTCACCGTATCGTCCTTCATCGTCCCGCTCACGGTCACGCTGTGGCCCGCGTGGGTCTTGAGGCCCGCGAAGTTCTGATTGGCGATCTTGAAGACCTTGTCGCCGTCTCCGACGAAAACGTAGTTGGCGCCCCCCTTCACACAGGCCTCGACGCACTGTTTGTCCGTCATCTTCTTCGTGCCGTGATCGCCGTCGGCGTGCTTCGCGTTGCACATCGCATCGCTGATCCGCCCCTTCCAGGAATCCGCCGCCAGGGCGGGCGTCGCCGCCAGCACCGCTGACGCGGCCAGGGTTGCCAGGATCATTCGCATACTGCCTCCTTTGAAAACCGGGTGTGGGGCGCCAGTCTACCAATGGCGGGGCGGCCCCACGGAAGAAAATCACGCTGCCGACCATGAAAAAAGGGGAGGGCCGCATGGCCCTCCCCTGGAGTGAGCGGACGGGCGGTCTTCGGCCTACTTCGCGTTGCCGGCCGAGGCCTTCTCGAAGGCCGCGAGATGTCCGCGCAGTTCCATCAGCTTCGTCCGCACGGCGGGATCCAGCGAGGCAGCGGGCGCAGCGGTCGCGCCCGACGTGCCGACAGCACCGGTCGTGGACGACGGTGTCGGCGCAGCGCTGTCGCCAGTACCCAGGAGCGCGGTCAGGTTGGCGTCCACCTTCGAATAGCTCGCGCGCCACTGGACCTGCGTGGTGATGAGCTCGTTGAAGTTGGTGATGAGCTGCGCCACCTGCGTGCGGGCGTCACCCGTGAGCTGTGCTGCCGCCGGAAGCTGCGTCAACTGGCTGAGCGTGTCGCGTGCAGCCGTCAGCGACTGGCGCGCCGCTTCTTCATCCGCACTCACCGGCGCGGCCGCTCCGGCCTGAGCGGTCGGGTTCGCCTGAGGCGTCGCCGTCGCTGCTGCCGTGGTGGTGGAGGCGTCGGCCGCGGGGGCCGAACGTGTCGGCGCCGGTGCGGCGGCGTCGGTCGCCGCTGAGGCGCTGGTGGAGGGCGACGCCGTGGCAGCCGGCGCGGCGGCGGTTGCCGACGGCGCGGTCGCCGCCGGGGTGGCCGACGCGGCCGACGGCGGCGT
>JANPJN010000746.1:0-2701 GCA_031425515.1 Acidobacteriota bacterium
GAGATAACTGCCGGCCAGCGCCTCCGTCTGCGCATCGGCGCTCAGGGCCCGGACGTACGGCATCCGCAACGCCATGCCGATCGCCAGGAAGAGGCCGCCGACGATGGCCGAGAGCAGCAGCGACTCGTTGAACACGAGCAGTGCGCGGTCGCGGTCCTTCTGCCCGGCGGCATGCGACACCAGGGTCGTCACGCCCACGCCCAGCATCTGGGTGATCGCGAGAACGAGGAAGGTCAGGTTGCCGGCAATCGCGACGCCGGCCACCGCTTCCTTCCCCAGGCGACCGACCCAGTAGAGGTCCACCAGAAAATACAGCGTCTGAAACGCCATCGTCACCAGCATGTAGCCGGAGGTCTTGAGGAGATGGCGGGTGACTGACCCGGTTGTGAGGTCCTGCATAGGGGGCAGTCGCGGGCGAGCCTACGGGGCGACTTTCTCTTTTCTCGTGGCCGTACCCGTCATGACGTACGCGCCGCCGGCAAAGTCGATCTGGGCCGTCGTCTTGCGCTCGGGTGCGGGAGTCAGTTGGACGACCGCGTCCACGGCGGTGCCCTCGTAGTTGAAGGTGTACCGCAGGAGGAGGCTCTCGCCCGACCTGCTGATGTCCGTGATCGGCTGTGGTTCCGACGTCGCCCCCGAGATTTCGCCGAGGACCTTCTCCTTCTCCACCTTGACGATCAGCGTGAAGACGCCAGGGCCATTCGGTCCCTGGAGATCAAGCGTCCATTCACCGAGGAACGGCGCCGCGTCCGCCGCCGTGAACGGGGCGGCCGACTGCGCCGCCGGAGCGCCCTGAGCGGCAGCAACGCCGGAGGACGCGAGAAGACCCGCCGTAAGAACCGCGCCCGCGATAACCGTGCGAATCATGTGACCTCCCTTGCATGGCCGTCCCGATATGGGCATCGTGAAGCCCCGCCATCATATCCCGGTGAGTCCCGCGTCCCGTGCGTGCTGGCGAGGCACTATGATTCGTTCTGCGGGTGCCGGGCGGCTGGGCCCTGGCGCGACCGCCATCACGGAGCCCCCTGAACGATGTCTCTCTTCCGATTGGCGCTGGCGAATATTCCGTGTCCGCGGACGCCGGAGGAATCGGTCGTGCTGGCGCAGCAGGCCATCGCCGACGCCTCCACCGCGGGGGCCCGGATCGTTTGTTTCTCCGAGGCCTACGTGCCCGGATATCGCGCGCCCGGACGACCGCTCGCTCCGCCCGATACCGGGTTCCTCGAACAGGCGTGGTCAACGATCGCCGAGGCTGCCGCGAAAGGGCAGATCGGCGTCGTCCTTGGCACCGAGCGGATCGTGGATGCCGGACTGCTGATCACCGCACTGGTCATCAACAGCGATGGCACACGGGCGGGATTTCAGGACAAGGTGCAGATCGATCCCTCAGAGGAGACCATCTACGTCGGCGGCGAGGGGCGGCGTACCTTTCAGTGCGGTGCGCTGACGTTCGGCGTCGTGATCTGCCACGAGGGCTGGCGGTACCCGGAAACCGTGCGCTGGGCCGCGAAGCGCGGCGCGCAGGTCGTCTTCCACCCGCACGCGCATGTGCCGGAGCCCGGCGCGTATCGTCCGGCGACGTTCGCGGATCCGGCGAACACCTTCCATGAAAAGGCGGCGCTCTGCCGCGCGGCGGAGAACACCTGCTTTTTCGCGACGGTGAACTGTGCCGTGGATGGCCCGCCGACGACCTCCGCTGTCATCCGGCCGGACGGCACCGTGCAGTGTTATCAGCCATACGGCCAGCCGGGCCTGCTCGTCGCCGACATCGATCTCTCCGAGGCCACCGGGCTGCTGGCATCGCGCTGCAAGACGTACGCATAGCACGCCGCGCCGGCGTCGCGCGCACAGGCACGCCCCGCAGCATCACCGCGGCGTTGACGTCGCCCGCGCGGCGCTGCCGCGCCACAGCTTCGGCAGCATGTACGCGAGGTGCGCCCGCCACGTGCCCCAGTCATGCCCGCCCTCACCGCCGATGTAGTAGTCGTGGGCGATGCGGTGCTTCTCGAGCAGGCCGTGGAATACCACGCTGCGATTCGTGGGCTGGTCCTCGTGCGCCCCCAGCCCGACGAACAGGTACTCGACCTTCTGATTAATCGCAGGATCGTTCAGAAACTCCGGCGTGCTCTTCTCGGAGTCCGGATCGCCGGCGCTCAGGATGCCAAACGATCGGAACAAGTCGAGCGCCTTGAAGCCGACGAGCTGCGCATGACGGCCGCCCATCGAGAGCCCCGCGATGGCCCGGCCGCGCGGCGTCTGGTCGGTGCTGTAGGCCTTGTCGACCACCGGAATGATGTGCTGCCGCAGTTCCTTCTCGAACAGCGGAAACGTCAGCTCCGTATGACGGGGATCGCTGCGGTGCAGCACCTGATTGTTCGGCATCGCGATGATCATCGGCAGCGCCTTCCCCTCCGCGATGAGGTTGTCCGCAATGAAGCCGGCGCGGCCGTCGATGTTCCAGGTGGACGCGAGCTCGCCGCTGCCGCCGAGCAGGTACAACACCGGATACTTCCGGCTGCGGTCGTAGGTGGGCGGCGTATAGACGTACATCTCCCGCTCGCCGTTCAGCACGGTCGAATGATAGACGTGTCGCGTCACACTGCCGTGCGGCACGGGCTTCGCGTCGTAATACGCCGGCCCGTCGCCGTGCACGACGACGGTGCTGTAACCTGGCTGGTCGGAGAAGCCCGTGAAGGTGTTG
>JANPJN010000747.1:0-3979 GCA_031425515.1 Acidobacteriota bacterium
GCTCCTGGGCGCCGCGGCGTGCGTGCTGCTGATGGCTTGTGCCAACATCGCCAGCTTGCTGCTCGCCCGCGCCTTGAATCGGCGCAACGAAATGGCCCTGCGCGCCGCGATTGGCGCAACCGGGGCACGCCTGGTCAGGCAGATGATGGTCGAGGCGATGGTCCCGGCGCTGCTGGGCGGGGCCCTCGGCGTCGCCCTGGCGCCGGCGGCCATGCGTGTGCTCGCGACGATGGTGCCCACGACCGTGGGTGCGCCGCAGGTCTCGGTACTGGATCCGGGCCTGCTCGGCGTCGCCTGTCTCCTGTCGCTCACGGCCGGCGTGCTGTTCAGCGTGCTGCCGGCCATCCAGACGGCGCGCATCCCGTTGACGCGAACCCTGCAGCACGGCGGGCGGTCCGGCATCGGCGGGCCGGCGCTGACCCGCGACGCGCTGGTGGTGGCGCAGGTCGCCATCGTGCTGGTGCTGCTGGTGGGCGCAGGGTTGCTCGTCCGCACGCTGACCCATCTCAGAGGGATCGACGTCGGGTTCCGGACCGAACGTCTGCTCACCCTGCGGACCGCGCTTCCACACCCGAAGTACAGCGACCCGTCCGATCGTCTGGCGTTCTACGACCGGGTGATTGCCAGGGTGCGCACGCTTCCAGGCGTGGAGAACGCGGCCTACGTCTCGACGCTGCCGTTCCTGAGCATCGGCAACACCACCGGCTACCGGGTCGAGGGGCCGATGCGGGCGCCGGATCAGGACGTCCTGTACCGCGTCGGGACCGCCGAGTATCTCGCGACGCTGGGCGTTCAGGTGCTCGAAGGCCGTCTGCCCGATGCCCGGGACGGGCGCGATGCGCCGCCGGTCGTGGTGATCAACGACACGCTGGCGCGCCTCCAGTGGCCCGGAGCGAGCGCGCTCGGCCGGCGGATCATCTTCGGGGACCCCGACAGTCCCCCGCGCACGGTGATTGGCGTCGTGAAGGACGTCCGCGAACGCGGCTACGAGCTGGCGATGAAGCCCGGAGCCTACGTGATCTACGCCCAGGTCCTCACCTCGTCGTTCCCCGAGCATCTCGTCGTGCGCACCCACGGGGATCCCGCAGGCCTCGTCGCTGCCGTCCGCCGCGTCGTCGCCGAGGTCGATCCCGAGCAGCCGGTCGCGGCCGTCCGGACCATGGACGACATCATCAGTCTCGACGTGGTCGATCGGACGGGGCAGGCGGTAGTCCTGAGCGCGTTTGCGGCGCTCGCCCTGCTGCTGGCCTGCCTCGGGCTGTTCGGCGTCCTGTCCTACGTCGTCGCTCAGCGCACGAGAGAAATCGGCGTGCGGATGGCCCTCGGCGCAACATCGGCCAGTATCGCGCGGCTGGTCGTCGGCCGCGGCCTGGCCCTGACCGGCACCGGTCTCACCATCGGCCTCGGGCTCGCCTGGCTCGTCACCCGGACCATGCGCTCCCTGCTGTTCGGTGTCGGCGAAACCGATCCCGCCACCTTCGCCGGCGTGGTGGGCCTGCTCATGGCCGTCGGCACCGCGGCATGCGTCGTCCCTGCGCTCCGCGCCGCCCGCGTCGATCCCATCACCGCGCTCCGGCAGGACTAGCCCGCAACAGGATCAGGTTGCATTCGGGCACGCGTGGTTATCAGATAGGTCGGGAGAAGCAGGAACATGAAAGCCAGCCGGCCGAAGAAAGACGAGTCTCCATCCGATCTCATTGACGCGAGGATCGAGGAACTGGCCGACTGGAGGGGCGAGACGCTCGCCAGAGTCCGCGCCCTGATCAAGGAGGCGGACCCCGACGTGATCGAAGAGTGGAAGTGGAGCATTCCCGTCTGGTCTCACGACGGGATCATCTGCACGGGCGAGACGTACAAGAAGGCCGTGAAGTTGACCTTCGCGAAGGGCGCCTCGCTGAAGGACCCGGCGGGCCTCTTCAACTCCAGCCTCAAAGGCAACACCAGGCGCGCGATCGACATCCACGAAGGGGCACGGCTGGACGAGAAGGCGCTGAAGACGCTCATCAGGGCTGCCGTCGCCTTCAACGCCTCGTCAACCCGCGGCTAGCCCGATCGGTCTACGGGATCCAGCCGGGCAACGCGGCCGCCTGCTTCAGCCACTTCGCCATCTGCCCCTCGTCCAGCGCATCGTCTTCGCGGATGTCGAGATAGCGCGTGTCTTCGCTCTTGCTGGCCCCTGGCGGCAGCGGTCGCAGCGCCGCACCTTTGAAGAAGGCCACCTTGATGTAGTGCGTGAAGATGTGGAAGCTCAGGAACCAACCCTGCCCCTCGATGCCGTAAAACGGCGAGTTCCACTTCACCGCCTTCCGCACAGCGGGCACGTTCCGCACGATGAGCGCGTCGAGCCGGCGCCCGACCTCACGCTTCCAGCCAGGCATCGCGGCGATATACGCCTGCACCGGAGCGTCCCCATCGGCCTTCGCGATGCGCGGATTGCCCCCTGCAAGGAGTCGCACCGGTCGGGCTTTACGTGCCGGCGGCGTGGGGCGGGCACCCGACTTCGCGGTGGACTTCGGCCTGACGGCCGACTTGCGTGATTTCGCCATGCTGCCTCCGAGAGATCGACACCTTTACCGCGACGCCTTTGGACGGCTCTTGCAAAAGTCCCGGATGCCGTCGGCGACCGCGCCGGCCAGGCGGGTCCGGTAGGCCGTCGTCGCCAGACGGCGTTCCTCGTCGCGATTGACGATGACGCCGGATTCGAGCAGCACCGCGGGGACCGTCGTCGTCTTCAAGAGGATCAAGTCGTCGAAGCGGTAGATACCCAACCGCGCATTGAGCAACTGGCGGTTTTCGCCCGGGATTGCCTCGGCGTGGTGCAGCGTCGGCCGTCTTCCCAGCGCCAGCACCCGCTCTCCGATTCTTGTGGCGAGGGCCAGGCTGGCAACCGATTGCGGATTCTTCTGCGAAACGAACAACGAGTGACCCTGGAACCTGTCGGAGTAACGAAGTTCCTTGCCTTGATACTTCCACGTTGAAAGGTACTGTGGCTGGACCGAGTCGTGGTGGAGCGACACCAGCACGTCCGCAGCCCTCTGGCTGGCCGTCTCGGCGCGCGCCGGCAGTCCCCCGGCGGTATCCGGATCAATCGTGAAGCTACGGATATCGCCGCGCGCATTCAGCGCTTCCATCAGCGCCTTCCCCATCGCCGAGTTGAAGACGTGCTCGGCGACACCTCGGGCGCTTGTTGACCCAGGACGGCTGTCCGAATGGCCGATGTCAATGCCGACAACGCAACTGGCAGGAGCTGGGCGGGCAGGTTGCTGCGGTGCCACCAGCAGGACGGCGAGAGCAACCATTGCCCGCCCGACGAATGCAATCGTCACTGACGGGTGGGCCTCGAGGTCTCACGCTGGCTGATGATCCGGATGCCGCTCGCAGTGTTCATCACCACGAGCGTCGTCTGCATCGTTCCCGTTGCATGGGCGCTGCGAGCGGGGCTTCTCACATCGTACACACTGGAGAAGCTCACGATCTTCGTCTCAGGGTCACTCCCGTTTGTCACCGAGACATCCCCCTGGAGCGCCTGAGATACCGTCGGCCAGCGGTTGAAGTAATAGCTCTTGTCGCGGCGGATGTCGTCGTGCCCCCACGTGCCCTTGTTGTAGTAGTCGACGCGATCGGCGTAGAAGTTGAGGAGTCCAGTCGTGTCGCTGCGGCTGACCGTCGACAAGTAGTCGGTCACGAAGACGCGGATGTCTTCGTCCGACAGAGCCGGGAAAGCGGTCTTAGGAGGCTCGTTGGCCGCCAGCGGGGCGGGCTGGACAGTCTCGGATGGCACTACGGAGTCCGTTTCCGGCGCACCGGAGAAGAGCCCCGACCCGAACGCGGCGGCAGCCAGCAGCACAGCCAGCGCCGCCGCAGCAAGATACGGCATCCGCCGACCGACCACCCAGGGACGCGTCCGCTCCGTCTCAGGGGGGGCTGAGACTACACCAGGGTCGTCCACGACACGGTCCGGAGCTCCCGTCGGCGCCAC
>JANPJN010000748.1:0-4619 GCA_031425515.1 Acidobacteriota bacterium
CGCGCCAGGGTCAGCTTCTCCTGCACGCGCATCGAGAAGCCGGGCGCCTGCTCGCCGTCACGCAGCGTCGTGTCGAAGATGATGAGGCGGTCGGTAGACATGAGTCCTCCCCTGTCAGTAGTACCCGAGGCGTGAGCCTGCGTCCAATTTATAGTTTTTGCCTTTATATGATAATTACTTATGATAATCCGATGCAGCTCCAGGACCTGAATGCTTTCGTCGCCGTGGCCGCCGATCGCAGCTTTTCCAAGGCGGCCAAGCGGCTGCATCGCACACAGCCGGCCATCAGCCAGGCGATCCGTCGTCTGGAGGACGAGCTGGGCGACAAGCTCTTCGACAGGACCTCGCGAAACGGCGCCCTGACGGAGGCGGGCGTGCTGCTTCGCGAGCACGCCACCCGCCTCCTCCGGCTTGCGTCGGAAGCCGAGGCCGCCGTCCGCGAGCTGCAGCAGGTCAGACGCGGCCGGGTGGTGGTCGGCGCCAACGAAGCCGCCGTCCACTCGCTGCTGCCGCTGCTGGAGGCCTTTGCCGGGCAGCATCCCCAGGCGCGGGTCGAGGTCCGGCGCGTCCCGTCGCGGCAGATCGCCACCGAGCTGCTCGAGCGCAGCCTCGACTTCGGCGTGCTGACCTTCCAGCCGCCCGACAAGGGGCTTCAATCCATCTCGCTCGGCTCGGACGAGCTCGTGATGCTTGCCAGCCCCACGCACCGACTCGCCACCCGGAAGCGCGTCACGATCGAGGAAGTCGGACGCGAAACAGTGATCGCCCACAACGACCCGTCACCGGCACGCGAGCGCGTCCTGCGGGTCTACGAGCGCCGGCACGCGCCGATCAACATCCAGATTGCGCTGCCAAGCCTCGACGGCATCAAGCGGGCCGTGGAGATGGGACTGGGGGTCGCGGTGCTTCCGCGCCGGTGTGCGCTCAGCGAGATCGCCCGCGGGCAGCTCGTAGCCGTCAAGGTGCCGGAGCTCAGCTCGCCGCGCACGGTCCGGCTGGTCTATCGGAAGTCCGGAGAGCTGAGCCACGCCGCCCACGCGTTTCTCGAAATGATCCGTCCGGCATAGCCGGGCGGCCGCACGTGCGCGGCGGGGACGCCGGCGCTCAGGACCAGTGCAGGTAGGGGAGCCGGGCAGCCGTGGCTTCGACCTCGTCGAAGCGGTCGAGCAGCAGCCCGGTCGCATCCCACGATCCTTCCAGGAACGACTCGCGCGCGCCTGGCGGCAGCGTCAAGGGGTGGCTCTTCCCGCCGAGCGTCACGGCCATCGCCTCGAGATCCACGACAAGCTGCACGGAGGGGTCGCGCTCGACCGCAGCCATGAGCGCCTCCAGCGCTTCGGGGGGCGCCGTCACGCAGGGCATGCCGAGCGCCACGGCGTTGCCGAAGAAAATCTCGGAGAACGACTGCCCGACCACGGCCCCAACACCGCTCCGCCGGATGGCCTGCGGCGCGTGCTCGCGCGACGATCCGCATCCGAAATTCGCGTTCACGAGCAGGATTGACGCCCCCGCATAGCGCGGGTCGCTCGTCGGGTGCTGCTGCCCGTCCGCCGCGAGCTGGCGGCGATCGTCTTCGAACAGATGCTCCTCGAGCCCCTCGAACGTGATCGATCGGAGAAAGCGCGCCGGGATGATCCGGTCGGTATCCACGTTGTCGCCACGCAGCGGGATCGCGCGCCCTTCGACGCGCCGGACTCGTTCAATCGGCATCGACGCTGTCCCTCACGTCCACCACTTCGCCCGCAATCGCGGCCGCCACGACCATGGCCGGGCTCATGAGCAGCGTACGCCCGGTGGGGCTGCCCTGCCGCCCTTTGAAGTTGCGATTCGAAGACGACGCGCAGATCTCGCGCCCTTCGAGCTTGTCGGGGTTCATCGCGAGGCACATCGAGCAGCCCGCCCCGCGCCAGTCGAAGCCCGCGTCGATGAAGATCCGATCGAGCCCTTCTCGCTCGGCCGCCAGACGCACCGGCTGCGACCCCGGCACGACCAGCGCGCGCACGTGCGGGGCAACATGCCGGCCGCGCACGATCCGCGCGGCCTCACGCAGGTCCGACAGCCGGGCGTTGGTGCACGATCCGACGAAGGCGACATCGATCCGCGTCCCGCTGATCGGGCTGCCGGCCCTGAACCCCATGAAGTCGAGGGCTTCGCCGATCCCGGCGCGGTCCGCGCCGTCGCCAGCCGCGGGGGACGGCAGCGGTTCGTCCACGTACACCGACTGCCCCGGATTGATCCCCCACGTCACCGTCGGCCTGATCGATGCCGCGTCGATCACCACCTCATCGTCATACGCCGCATCCGCATCCGACGCCATCGAAGCCCACCAGCGGCATGCCTCGTCGAAGGCCTCGCCCTGCGGCGAGAACCGGCGCCCGCGCAGGTAGTCGAAGGTCACCTGATCGGGGTTCACGTACCCGACCCTCGCGCCCCCCTCGATCGACATGTTGCAGATTGTCATCCGCTCGTCCATCGACATGCGCTCGATCGTGTCGCCGGCGTACTCGTAGGCGTAGCCCACGCCGCCGTTGACCCCCAGTCGGCGGATGATCTCGAGGATCACGTCCTTCGCATAGACACCCCGGGTCAGATCCCCCGTGACCTTGATGCGCCGGACCTTGAGCGGGTCGAGCGCGATGCACTGCGATGCCAGCACGTCGCGCACCTGGGACGTCCCGATGCCGAAGGCGATCGCGCCGAACGCGCCGTGGGTCGAGGTATGACTGTCGCCGCACGCGATCGTCATGCCCGGCTGCGTGAGCCCCATCTCCGGTCCGATGACGTGCACGATCCCCTGCGCGCCGCTCGCCAGATCGAACAACCTGACTCCGGCTTCCCGGCAGTTCCGCTCGAGAGCCGACAGCATGTCCTCCGCCATCAGATCGCGGAACGGACGGCTCTGGTCGCGGGTGGGCACGATGTGATCCACGGTCGCCACGGTGCGTTCGGGATAGCGCACCGTCCAGCCGCGCGCGCGCAGCATGTCGAACGCCTGCGGCGTCGTCACTTCGTGAATCAGGTGAAGTCCGATGAACAACTGGGTCTGGCCGTTCGGCATCCGCCGCACGGTGTGCGCGTCCCAGACCTTCTGTAGCAGCGTGGCAGCCATGAAGATGCAAATGCTACTACAGTCGCCGCGGCCGATCGCGCGAAGGGCGGGAAGACGAGGCGCTATAATGGACATCCCCCATGGATTTCCTCGAAAAGCTGAACCCCGAGCAGCGCGAAGCCGTGCTCCATCGCGACGGCCCGGTGCTCATCCTCGCGGGCGCAGGCTCCGGAAAGACGCGCGTCATCACCTACCGCATCGCGTATCTGATCGGCGACGGCCACGCGAACCCAGACGAGATCCTCGCCGTCACGTTCACCAACAAGGCCTCGCAGGAGATGCGCGAGCGCGTCGAGGCGCTCATCGGCACGGCCGCCAGCCGTGTGTGGCTGTCGACCTTCCACTCACTCTGTGCCCGCCTGCTCCGCCGGGAGGCGCCGAAGATCGGGCTCTCGCGCGACTTCGTCATCTACGACTCGTCGGATCAGATCGCCGTCGTCAAGCAGGCGCAGCGGGAGCTCGGTGTTGACGACAAGCTCGTGCCGCCGCGCGCAGCGCTGTCGCGCATCAGCCAGGCGAAGAACCGGATGGAAGGCCCGGAGAGCATGCGCGGCGGCTGGAACATCCGCGACGAGCAGATTGCGAAGATCTACGAGCGCTATCTGACGGCGCTCACCGACGCCAACGCCCTGGACTTCGACGACCTCTTGCTGAAGACGGTCGAACTGCTCGAGACGTCGCCGGAGACGCGCGACTTCTACGCCCGAAAGTTCAAGTACGTCATGGTGGACGAGTACCAGGACACGAACCGTCCGCAGTACATGCTCATCCGCCGCCTCGCGGAGCTCCATCGCAACATCGCCGTCGTCGGCGACCCCGACCAGTCCATCTACAAGTGGCGCGGCGCGGACCTGCGCAACATCCTCGACTTCGAACAGGACTTCGGCGAAGCAAAGGTCGTCCGCCTCGAGCAGAACTACCGCTCGACGCAGACCATCCTCGACGCGGCCACCGCCGTCATCAGCCAGAATCGCAACCGGAAGGAGAAGCGGCTCTGGACGGATCGCAAGGGCGGCGCGCGAATCGTCTACTACCGCGGCAACGACGAGCTCGAGGAGGCGGACTTCATCACCCGCTCGATCAAGCAGTACCGGTCGGAGGACGTGGACGCGACGACCGCCATCCTCTACCGCACCAACGCGCAGTCGCGTGCGATCGAAGACGCGCTCATGCGCGAGGGCGTGCCCTACAAGATCATCGGCGGCGTCCGCTTCTACGAGCGCAAGGAAGTCAAGGACGCGCTCGCCTATCTCAAACTCATCATGAACCCGCACGACGACGTGAGCCTGCGGCGTGTCGCGAACGTGCCGGCACGCGGCATCGGCAAGGGAGTCATGGAGTCGCTCCAGGCCATCGACCCCAATGCCGTGATCACCAACGCGCCCCCGCTCCTGGCGGCCGGCCTGCAGGAGGTCTCGTCGGCACGATCCCTCTGGGCCAAACTCGTCTATGCCGTCGGCGACGGCCAGCTCACGCCGCGCGCGACCGCCGCGCTCCGCACGTTCCGGGA
>JANPJN010000749.1:0-7873 GCA_031425515.1 Acidobacteriota bacterium
GCAGGGTCCGGCGGCCGCTGGCCAGACGCCCGTGTCCGGCGCCCAGCCGGCACCGGACGGCCAGCCGCAGGCGCCGCCCATCCGCACGGGCATCAACTACGTGCGCGTGGACGTCATCGTGACGGACAAGAGCGGCAACCCCGTGCTCGACCTCAAGCCGGAGGAGTTTTCGGTCTCCGAGGACGGCAAGCCCCAGACCGTCGCGGCGTTCGACGTGGTCCGGATCGACAGCACCGCCACGGCGATTGCTTCCGGGCCGCCGCGCGCCATCAAGAACGACTTCGACGAGGAGCGCGAGGCGAGCCGGCCCGACGTGCGGCTGTTCGTCATCCTGCTGGACGACTATCACGTCCGCCGCGGCAACGACATGTCGGTGCGCAAGCCGCTCATCGACTTCATCGAGAACCAGCTCGCCCCGGCCGACATGATCGCGATCATGTATCCGCTGACGCCGATCACCGATCTCCGCTTCTCGCGCGACCGCGCGAGCGCCGTGTCGGCCATCAACGGGTTCACGGGCCGCAAGTTCGACTACACCGCGCGCAACATGTTCGAGGAGAAGTACGCCAACTATCCCGCGGCCGTCGTCGAGCGCATCCGCGACCAGATCACGATGGGGGCGCTCAAGGGGGCGGCGATGAAGATGGCCGGGCTCCGCGAGGGGCGCAAGTCGGTCATCTTCGTCAGCGAAGGCTTTACCGCCATGCTGCCGGCGCAGCTGCAGGATCCGGTCGCGTCCATTCCGCGCGCGGGCAACCCGTATCGCGGCAACGCGGAAGCGCCGCAGGCCAGCGACACCCAGAACCTGATGGCGAAGATGGATCTGCTGAGCGAGATGCAGCAGGTGTTCTCGACGCTCAACCGCCAGAACACGTCGATCTACGCCGTGGACCCCCGCGGGCTGGCGGCGTTCGAGTACGGCATCGAGGAGGTCGTCGGGCTGCAGCAGGACACGATCGGCCTGCGGGCCACCCTCGACACGCTGCACGAGCTCGCGATCAACACCGACGGGCGCGCGATCGTGAATCGTAACGATCTGGCGGCCGGCATGAAGCAGATCATGCGCGATGCGAGCGGCTACTACCTGCTCGGCTACAACTCCACGCAGGCGCCCACCGATGGACGCTTCCACTCGATCAAGGTCAACGTGAAGCGGCGCGGCGTCGATGTGCGCGCGCGGAAGGGCTACTGGGCCTACACCGTCGAGGACGTCGCGCGGGCCAGCCGCGAGGCCTCGCGCCCCGAGGCGCCGTCCGCGGTGACGGGCGCCCTGAACGAGCTGGTCGCGCCCACACGCGACCGCGCCGCGCGGTTCTGGGTTGGCACCGCCCGCGGCGAGGGGGGCAAGACCCGGCTCACCTTCTCGTGGGAGCCGGCGCCCCTCGTGCCCGGACAGCGCGTGGAGGATCCGGCCGCACGCGTCGCGCTCACCGCGGTCGCACGCGACGGGCGTCCGGTGTTCCGCGGGCGCCTGCCAGGCGAGGGGAGCGCGACGGCGGCCGCTCCCGGCGCGGCCGCGGGGGGCTCCACCACGTTCGAGGTCCCGCCAGGGCCGATCGAGTTGAAGATGGTGGTCGAAGGCAGCCGCGGGCAGGTCATCGACTCGGTGGGACGCGACCTCACCGTCCCCGACTACGGCACCGTGGAAGTCTCCTTCGCCACGCCGCGTCTCTATCGTGTGCGCGCGATTCCGGAGCTGCAGGCGCTCCGCGCCAACCCCGAGGCGATTCCGACCGCGAATCGTGAGTTCAGCCGCACCGAGCGACTCTTCGTCCGGCTCGACGCGTATGCGCCCGGCGGCGCCACCCCGGCGCTCACCGCGCGCCTTCTGAACCGCGCCGGCCAGTCGATGTCCGACGTGGTCGTCCAGACACCCGCGGGTCGCTCACCCGAGATCGATCTGCCGCTCTCCGCACTCGCGGCCGGCGAATACATCCTCGAACTGAATGCGAAGACGCCCAGCGGCACCGCGCAGGAGCTGATCGCGTTTAGAATCACGCGGTAGTGTCCGGAGGCCCCTCGTTCAGGCGTACATCCCGCGCATCTTGGTCACCACCGCGACGCGGTTGATGGCGACGATGTAGGCAGCGGTCCGCAGGTCGGTCTTGTACTTCACCGACGTCTTCAGCACGTCGTCGAACGCCTCCACCATCTTGGCCTCGAGGCGTTTGTTCACTTCCGCCTCCTCCCAGAAGTAGCCGTGGCGATCCTGGACCCACTCGAAGTACGAGGTCGTGACCCCGCCGGCGTTGGCGAGAATGTCCGGGATCACGAAGACGCCCCGCTCGTGCAGGTGCTTGTGGGCGTCTGGCGTCGTGGGGCCGTTGGCCCCCTCCGCGACGACCTTCGCCCGGATGCCGGGCGCGTTCTCCATCGTGATCTGGTTTTCCATCGCCGCCGGCACCAGCACGTCCACGTCGAGGCCGAAGAGCTGCTCGTTCTCGAGGGGGTCGCCGCCCGCAAAGCCGTCGATGGTCTTGTGCTGCTTCGCGTAGTCGAGCATCGCGGTGATGTCGAGACCGTTGTTGTTGTAGACCCCGCCTTTCCAGTCGGTGACGGCGACGATGCGCGCGCCGAGCTTGGCGAGGAGATCGGCCGAGACCGAGCCGACGTTGCCGAAGCCCTGGACCGCGACGCGGGCCCCCTTGATGTCGAAGCCGAGATGTTTGGCCGCTTCGCGCGTCACGATCATCACCCCGCGGCCGGTGGCCTCGCGACGGCCGAGCGAGCCGCCCATCTCGATCGGCTTGCCGGTCACGACCGCGGTGGAGGTGTGGCCGACGTGCATGCTGTAGGTGTCCATCACCCAGGCCATGACCTGATCGTTCGTGTTGACGTCGGGCGCCGGCACGTCCTTCTCGGGTCCGATGGCATCGATGATCTCGGCGATGTAGCGGCGCGTGAGCGCCTCGAGCTCGCGACGCGACATCCGCGTGGGGTCGCAGATCACGCCACCCTTGCCGCCGCCGAACGGCACGTGGGCGACGGCACACTTCCACGTCATCCAGGCGGCCAGCGCCGTGACCTCGTCGAGCGTGACGTCGGGGTGATAGCGGATGCCCCCCTTGGCCGGGCCGAGCGTGATGTTGTACTGCACGCGATAGCCGGTGAAGACTTCGATCTCGCCGTTGTCCATCTGGACGGGGCAGGACACCGTGATCTGGCGCTTGGGGTGGGTGAGGATCTTCCAGATGCCCGCGTCGAGGCCCAGCAGCCGCGCGGCGCCGTCGAACTCCTGGAGCATCGCGTTGAAAATGCTGCCGCCTGCCTCCATGTGACTCCTGACTGCACGGACGCCCCTTCGGCGGCCCGGGCCAGCAGGCAACGTACCCCTCGTGAACGAGGCAAGTCAAGCTGCCCGTCCCGGTCGGGCGCGGCCAGGCCGAGCGGCGGCAGGATTGTGAGTGTGCGCCCCAAAATGAGACGCAGGCGATGGGCATGCACGTTTTGGCATGTGTGAGTAAGTCTCTATCCTGCAATGAGATGTGCTGATACTGATGGGGTGGTCCACGGCTTGCTCGATTGGCCGGCGGAGGCTCGAACCCGGAAATGGCCATCTTCAAGCGCACCCTGCTCATCACGCTGACACTCGTCCTGGTCAACTTGCCGATTACCTACGCCCAGTCATCCTCAGCCAACGGCGAGAAGCATTCCACGCCCGTTCTCATCCTCGGCACCCGCGCCGACCGTGCGACCGACACGCTGACCATCCGCGGGATGGGATTCGGCGATCGCACGGCGCAGGTGTGGTGTCAGGAGCATCCGCTGCGCGTGCTCCGCTGGACGGACGGAGAGATCGTCGTCCATCTGCCCGAGGCGTTGACGGACGGGAGCTATCTGCTGACGGTGATTCGCGGGCAGGGGCAGAAGGACCGGGACGCCTTCGCCATGACGGTAGGCGGGCTGGCGTCCGCGGAGCCCGGCTCCAGAGGCGAGAAGGGGGAGAAGGGCGAGCCCGGAGCGCCTGGTGATTCAGGTCCGGCGGGGCCGCAGGGGGAAATGGGGCCGGCAGGGGCGAAGGGTGAGATCGGGGCGACGGGGCCGAAGGGGGACGCTGGCGTCATCGGTCCGAAGGGAGATGCGGGCGCGACCGGCGCAAAGGGCGACACAGGGCCAGCGGGTCCGCAGGGGGAGATCGGCGCGATGGGCCCCGCCGGCGCGGCGGGTGCAGATGGCGCCGTCGGTCCGATGGGCCCGGCAGGCCAACAGGGAGATCCCGGTGCGCAGGGCGCCGCTGGACCCGCAGGAATTGATGGTGCCGTGGGCCCCATGGGTCCGTCAGGGCCGCAGGGTTTCAGCGGGCCGCAAGGCGAAACCGGTGCAACCGGTCCTGCCGGTCCACAGGGCGTCGCCGGCTCCGTGGGTCCCGCGGGCCCTCAGGGCACCGCCGGGACCGCAGGGCCCGCTGGCCCGCAGGGCGCGCCGGGTCCGGCCGGTCCCACCGGTGCGCAGGGAGCGGCGGGGCTCAGCGGCTATGAGGTCGTCGGCACGCCGCTGACGACGGTCACGATCAACGGCAACCAGACCACGGCGCTGACCATCGCCTGCCCGGCAGGCAAGATTGCGGTGGCCGGCGGGTTCGACTACAGCGGCAACGTGGCGGCCGTCACGACGGTGGCGTCGTTCCCGCTGCTGCCTGACACCTGGCGTGTTCTGGTGCGTCTCAGCCAGGTTGCGGCCGCCAGCTTCCAGGGCCGGGCCTTTGCCGTCTGCGCGGTGGCGCGGTAGGACGCGATCCGGGGGGCCACGCCAGAACGTCGCGTCAGGTCAACGACTTACGCTAAAGATGAGTGTCCCCCTATAATGCGGGGGGATGCGCGACATTCCCTTCACGACCGTCTCCGGTCGCTCGATCGCGCGCCTCTACGGACCCGAGGCCCTCCCCGGGTTCGACTACACCCGCGACCTCAGCGACCCCGGCGCATTCCCCTACGTCCGGGGCATCCACCCCACGGGCTACCACGGCAAGCTCTGGACGATGCGGCAGTTTGCAGGGTTCGGGACGCCGGAAGAGACCAACACACGCTACAAGGCGCTCCTCGCGGCGGGCGGCACGGGCCTGAGCGTCGCCTTCGATCTGCCCACCCTGATGGGCCGGGATCCCGACCACGAGCTGTCACTCGGCGAAGTCGGCAAATGCGGCGTCAGCGTCGTTTCGCTCGCCGACATGGAGCGGCTCTTCGACGGCATTCCCGTCGGCGCCATCACCACGTCGATGACGATCAATTCCCCCGCGCCGATGCTCTTCGCGATGTACCTGGCGGTGGCCGAGCAGCAGGGGGCCGACTGGCGCACGCTCTCCGGCACGATTCAGAACGACATCCTCAAGGAGTTCATCGCCCAGAAGGAATACATCTATCCGCCGCGGCCGTCGATGCGGCTCATCACCGACATCTTCGCCTTCTGCGCGCAGGAGGTGCCCCGCTGGAACACGGTGTCGGTCAGCGGATATCACATCCGCGAAGCCGGATCGACCGCCGCGCAGGAGCTCGCGTTCACGCTGCGCGACGGGATCGAGTACGTCCAGTACGGCATCGACGCCGGCCTCGACGTGGACGCCTTCGCGCCGCGTCTCTCCTTCTTCTTCAACTCGCACAGCGATTTCTTCGAGGAGATTGCCAAATTCCGGGCCGCGCGGAAGGTCTGGGCGGGCGTCATGCGCGATCGCTTCGACGCGCGCGACGAGCGGTCCTGGAAGCTGCGCTTCCATGCGCAGACCGCCGGGGTCTCGCTGACCGCGCAGCAGCCCTACAACAACGTCGTCCGGACCGCGCTTCAGGCGATGGCCGCGGTGCTCGGCGGCGCGAACTCGCTGCACACCAATTCGCTGGACGAGGCGCTCGCGCTGCCGACCGAAGCGGCCGCAACGCTCGCGCTGCGCACGCAGCAGATCATCGCGCACGAGACCGGCGTGGCGGGCACGGTGGATCCGCTGGGCGGGTCGTACCTCGTCGAACGGCTCACGCTCGATCTGGAACAGGAGGCGCGGGACTACTTCGCGCGGATCGACCGCATGGGCGGCATGGTCGAGGCGATCGAGCAGGGCTACCCGCAGCGCGAGATCGCCGAGGCCTCGTACGCGTTCCAGCAGGCGTTCGAAAAGCGCGAGAAGATTATGGTTGGCGTCAACGACTTCGTGCAGGACGATGAGGCGCCGTTTCCGATTCTGTACATCGACGACAGCGCGGCGTCCGTCCAGCTCGAGCGGCTCGCGGCCCTGAAGACCACCCGCGACAACGATCGCGTCCGCCGGACACTCGACGCGCTCCAGACCACCGCGCGCGGAACCGGCAATACGATGTACTCTCTTCTCGATTGCGTGCGCGCCTACGCGACCGTGGGCGAGATGTGCGACGCGCTGCGCGACGTGTGGGGGGAGTACGAAGAGGCCGCCCTCATCTGAGGGGCCGCGTGCAACTCGACCGCGGAGAGTGTCGGAGGTAGCCGGTCCGGGATCGACGTCCGAGAGACCAGCCATCACTGGCTGGAAGCTGGTAGCTGGCAGCTGGAAGCTGTTTTTCACATGCCGAGAATTCGGGTCGTTATCGCCAAGCCGGGCCTCGACGGGCACGACCGTGGAGCCAAGGTCATCGCCCGCGCGCTGCGCGACGCGGGGATGGAGGTCATCTACACGGGCCTGCGCCAGACGCCGGAGATGATCGTCGCGGCGGCGCTCCAGGAGGACGCCGACGTCATCGGGCTTTCGATCCTCTCTGGGGCGCACATGCACATCTGCCCGAGGGTCATGCAGTTGCTGAAGGACAAGGGGCTCGACGACGTGCTCGTGGTGATTGGCGGGATTATCCCGGATGTGGACGTGCCGGCGCTTCGGGCCGCGGGCATCCAGGGGATCTTCCTGCCGGGCACTCCGATGCAGGACATCATCGATTTCATCGCGGGACACGTCCGGACCCGCACGGAGCAGGTCTGATATGCCGCACAAGCTGCTGCTCGCCGACGACAGTGTGACGATCCAGCGCGTCATCGAGTTGACGTTTGCCGACGAAGACATCCAGGTCCTGGCCGTTGGCGACGGCAAGAAGGCGATCGCCAGCATCCAGGCCGATCCCCCCGACATCGTCCTCGCCGATGTGGGGATGCCCGAGCGTGACGGGTATGAGGTGGCGTCCTTCGTCAAGACCACCCCGGAGCTGGCGCACATCCCTGTGCTGCTGCTCACCGGCGCCTTCGAACCGATAGACGAGGCGCGCGCGCGGTCGGTCGGCTGCGACGGTGTGCTCGTCAAGCCGTTCGAGCCGCAGATGGTCATCAACCGCGTGAAGGATCTCCTTGCGGGGCGTCGAACCGGCGGCCTGGGAGGGTCGCAGGCCCCCGCCCCTGACGCGGGCCGGTCGGGTGCGAAGCCGAACCCGGCGTGGGGCGCCGCGCCGGCGGGCGGGCCACACGCCGTGCCGGCCGGATCGCTCGAGGATTATTTCGACAGGCTCGATGCGGCATTCGCCAGCATGGAGGGCCCGGGGGCGCCCGCGGCCGACGCGCCACCCTCGGCGCCGCCGGTCACGCGCGTCGTCGAGGCACCTGCCGTCCAGACGCCCCAGGCCAAACCGTACGCACAGGCCTCCCCCCTTCCCGAAGGCATCGCCGACTGGGATCCCGAGCTGAGCGGCGACCCGCACAGAGCGGCCCCGATCGACCCGCCGCCGATCGACCTGGATCCGGCGCGCGGATTTGCTCCCGCGGTCCCGCGTCAGGCGCCGCCGCCCTATGTGTCGGGCGATGCGCGCATGCCGGTCCAGGGTCCGTCGATGCGCCCGCTGCCCGCGCCGCCAGTTGCGGAGGCGTCCGCCCCTGCAGCGTCCGCGCCCGCGAGCCCCCATCCAGCCCCGCCGCCCGCGCCGGCCGCGGCGGCTGC
>JANPJN010000750.1:0-2343 GCA_031425515.1 Acidobacteriota bacterium
GCGCTCGCGTGCTCGAACGCCTCAGCCTCGTGGGCCGGGCGCTGCCCGCCGGGGTCGTCCCGACGCTCGGTCCGGACGCGACCGGCGTCGGCCACGTCTTCTGGTACACCCTCGAGAGCCCCACCCACTCGCTCCGCGAGCTTCGCAGCCTGCAGGACTGGTTCGTACGCTACCAGCTCAACGCGGTCCCCGGCGTCGCGGAGGTCGCCTCGGTCGGCGGCTTCGTGCAGCAGTACCAGATCGACGTGGACCCCGATCGCCTGCGCCAGTACGACCTGCCGCTCAGCACGGTCGTCTCGGCCGTGCGCGACAGCAACGTGAACGTCGGCGGCAACGTGCTCGAGTCCAACGGCGCCTGGTTGATCGTGCGCGGGGTCGGCCTCCTGACGTCAGTGGACGATGTCCGGAAGATTGTCGTGGGGGCGTCCAACGGCACGCCCATCTACGTCGAGCAGGTTGCCTCAGTCCACATTGGCGATGCGTTTCGCGTGTCGTCGCTGGTCAAGGGGTCGAAGGAGGCCGTCGGCGGCGTCGTGGTCGCACGTACCGGCGTCAACACCAAGAACGTCATCGACGCCGTGAAAGCGCGGATCACCCAGATCCAGTCCGGCCTTCCCGACGGCGTCACCATCGTCCCCTTCTACGACCGCTCGACGCTCATCGAGCAGGCATCCGGCACCCTCCGCCGCGCCCTCGTGGAGGAGATCGTGCTCGTCACGCTCGCGCACGTCGTGTTCCTCATGCACTTCCGGTCGATCCTCATCGTGACCATCCCGCTGCCGCTCGCCGTGCTCATCTCCTTCCTCGGGATGTATTACGCGGGCATCTCCTCGAACATCATGAGCCTCGCGGGCATCGCCATCGCGATCGGCGTCCTCGTTGACGCGGGCATCGTCGTCACCGAAAACGCCTTCCGCTTCCTGGAGCAGCGCGCCGTTGATCCGCGCGACCGCCGGCTCGTGTGGGAGACGGTACTCGAATCGACCCGACTCGTCGGCCGTCCGGTGTTCTTTTCGATGGCGATCATTCTGCTCGCGTTCATTCCGGTATTCGCGCTCACCGGGCAGGAAGGCAAGCTGTTCCATCCGCTGGCGTTCGCCAAGACGTTCGCCGTGCTCGCGGCCACCGTCGTCGCCGTCACGCTCGTGCCGGTGCTCTGCAGCCTGCTGCTCGGCGGCAAGGTCCACAAGGAGGACGACAACCCCGTCATGCGGGGGCTGCAGCGAATCTACCGCCCCGCGCTTCAGGCCGCGCTCGGGCACCGGGTCGTGACCGTCGCCGTCGCGGTCATGCTCTTCGCGGGTGCGCTCTTCGTCGCGCGCGGCATCGGCAGCGAGTTCATGCCGCCGCTGAACGAAGGGGACCTGATGTTCATGCCGATCGCGGACCCGAGCATCTCGCTCGAGGAGAACACGAAGAACGCCGCGAAGCAGAACGCGATCCTGCAGTCGTTTCCGGAGGTCGCCTATGCGGTCGCGAAGGTGGGACGTGCCGAGACGTCCACGGACCCGTCGCCGCTCAACATGACGGAAACCGTCGTCCATCTCAAACCGCGCGACCAGTGGCGCCCTGGCATGACGCCGGATCGGCTCCGGGCCGAGATGGGGCGCGCCGCCTCGCTGCCCGGCGTCTCGCCGATCTGGACGATGCCGATCATCAACCGGATCGACATGCTCACGACCGGCATCCGGTCGGAGGTCGGGGTGAAGATCTTCGGCGCGGATCTGACCGCGCTCGAAAGGCTTGCCCGGCAGGTGGCGGACGTCGTCCGCACGGTGCCGGGCGCCGGCAATGTGTATCCCGAGCAGGTCACGAGCGGCCAGTACCTCAACATCGAGGTGGACCGGGCCGCCGCGGCGCGATACGGCATCGGCGTCGGCGTCGTCCAGCAGGTCATCGAGACGGCGATCGGGGAGGCCGTGCTGACGACCACGATCGAAGGACGCTCGCGCTTCCCGGTCCGTGTGCGCTACCGCCCCGAGGATCGAGCGGACCCCGCCGCCCTCGCCATGGTGCTCGTCGGGGCACCGGGCGGCGCGCAGATCCCGCTCGGGCAGATCGCGCGCATCACGCATGCGCGGGGGCCGGCCATGATCTCGTCGGAGAACGGTCTGCTGCTGGCCACCGTGCTCGTCAACGTGCAGGGGCGCGACGTCGGCGGCTTCGTCCAGGAGGCGCGCGCGGCCGTGGCTCGCAGCGTCGCGCTGCCGGCCGGGTACTACATCGGGTGGAGCGGGCGCTGGGAGAACCAGGAGCGGGCCCGCAGCCGGCTGCAGATCGTCATCCCGATCGTGCTCGTGATCATCTTCGTGCTGCTCTACTTCACGTATGGGTCGGCGGTGG
>JANPJN010000751.1:0-6519 GCA_031425515.1 Acidobacteriota bacterium
CACGGACCCCAGCCGGTCCAGGCGTGCCTTCAGCGCCTCACTCGACCAGCCGCGGAGAAAGCGCCACTCGGCCATCAGTCACCGACCGCAAGGAACGTGGGTGAATCCAGAGGGTCATCGTCTTCGGGCGCTTCCTCGACCTGCGTCGTCTCGGCATGAATGACCTGACCGATGCGCGAGCCCGCCGATGCGGCCGTGTTGTTGATGAAGTCGGTCCACGTATTCGTCTGCATCGCCTCGCCGATCGCGAAGAACCCGATGAGCCGCGAGGTGCTGGAGGATCGGGCCCGGCTGCGAATGTGAAAGATGACGGCGCCGGCCGGATTGCGGTAGGCGCCAAACGTGATGCGCCCGGCCTCGGGGTGCCCGACCAGGGTGCCGAGCGTGAGACTCTGCGCATCCTCATGGATGACGCGCACCCGGCAATCCTGGGCCGGACGAATGCGAATGTCGATTCGCGCGTCCCTCGCGAGCCCCTCGAGAGCTGAGAACTCAACGAGCGCTGACGGCGGCAGCTCGCAGAAATGCGCCTTCACGTGCGCCATCAGCTCGGAGGGGCGAAGGTCACAGTCGTCAAGCACGGCCCAGTAGTCGCGCTGCAGCAAAGGGCCGGTGCCCTGGGCGGCAGACTGATCCTCGGTCATGCTCAGTTCCGTCGCAAGGTTGGTGCCGGACTTGCTTACGCACAGCCATGACACCACTCGAGGTGAATCCCGCCGCAGAACGTTCGCTCGACGATGCCCCGGCGCCGGTGATGCGGCCCGAACATGCCGAAGGGGAAGTGGCGCGGCTCATCGAGCAGCAGACCGCGAAGGTGCCGTCCCACTGGTTCCTTTTTGGCGCACTCGGCGCCATGGGCGTGTCGCTGTGGCTCGAGTTGGCAGGGCGGCCCCGCGCCAGCCGTTTCGTCGGCATGTGGCCGACCCCTCTGCTCGTCGCCGGGATGTACAACAAGCTCGTCAAGACGCTCGGCACTCGCTGAGTCGTCCGGTTCCTCGCGCAGGTTGCCGGTCTTCCACTATCCCTCCGGGTGCACCGCAGCGCCGTTGACCCTCCCTTGCCGGCCGGCGTATCCTCATCCGTTTCATCTTCTTCATCTTCTTCGTCGGTCATCAGAAGGTCACGATCTCCATGCCCGTCGTCCGCGGTCTGTCCGCTGCGCTCGTCCTGCTGACGCTGTCCGTCGCCCGGGCAGGCTTCGCGGGGCAGGCAGACGTCTCGGTCCCCACGACGGCCCTGACGCAGGCCGAAACCGAGCACTTCCTCAAGACGGCCAGGATCGTCGCCCACAGGAGCATTCCCAAGGGAACCACCCGACCGGTCCGCGTCACGTTGAGCGACGGCCGGTTACGGCACGACGCGGCATTCTCGTCGGTGGACGAGCGGAAGCCCGTCATGACGTTCGCGGGCGGCCGCACCGAGTTCGACTTCGTGGACACGTATCGGTACTCCCTGGCCGCCTACCGGGTGGCCAGGCTGCTTGGCGTTGACGGCATGATGCCCGTGACCGTCGAGCGGACCTGGAATCAGCAGCACGGCGCCCTGAGCTGGTGGATCGACGCGAAGTGGGACGAGGCGGCACGCCTCAGGGAACAGCTGCTCCCGCCCGACCCCGAGGCGTGGGATCGCCAGGCGCTGCGGATGCGCGTGTTCGCGATGCTTGTCGCCGACACCGACCGCAATCTCGGGAACGTTCTGATCACGTCGGACTGGAAGCTGTGGATGATCGACTTCACTCGGGCCTTCCGGCATACGCGCCAGTTGCCCTCGCCCGACGGCCTGACGAGATGCGACCGCCAGTTGCTGGCCACCCTTCGCACCCTGAACCGCGCCGAGGTCGAGACGGCCACAGGTCGCTACCTCGGCCGGGCGGAGATTGCGGCTATGATGGCCCGCCGGGATCTGATGGTCGCCGTCTTCGACAGGCGCATTGCGGCCCTGGGAGAAGCGTCCGTACTCTATTGAGGAAGGCAGCCCGTGCGTTTCATGACCGACGTCAAATACGCGCTGCGCTCGCTCAGCCGCGTCAAGGGGCTCGCCCTCACCGTGGTCGTCACGCTGGCGCTCGGCATCGGCGCCAACGCGGCCATCTTCAGCATCGTCCGCGGCGTGCTGCTCCGGCCCCTCGCCAATCGTGAAGAGGACCGCCTGGTCTACATCCGGCAGAGCGCTTCGGGCATCGGAGCGGAGAACGCGAGTTTCTCCGTCCCCGAGATCCAGGACCTGCGCGGCCGCGTCGCGTCCATCGCCGCGTTTGGAGACTTCTCGACGATCCCGTTCACGATGGTCGGCCTTGGCGAGCCCCGCATCGTGCGCGCCGGCGTGGTCGGAGGCTCGTATTTCGACGTCATGGGCCTCCGCCCCGTCCTCGGCCGGCTGCTTGGTCCGTCAGATGATGGCCCCGGGGCGACGGGCGCGGCCGTGCTCACTTACCGGTTCTGGAGCACGACGCTTGCGAGCGACGCGTCCGTGCTCGGCAAGACGGTCAGGTTCGGGGAGCGGAGCGCCACCATCGTCGGCGTCCTCGAGCCGTCGGTGCCGTACCCGTCGGAAACAGAAGTGATCGCGAACGTCGTCACTAGCCCGCATCATCTGGATGCCACCATGGTGACGGGGCGCGTGCATCGGATGACGGAGCTCTTCGGACGGCTGGCGCCGGGTGCCGATCTCGAGACGGCCCGCGCGGAGCTGCGGGCGGCCCACGGCGCCATGCGCCTCGAGCATCCTGAGGCCTATCCGGCGAAATCGGATTTCCGGATCGACGCCGTCCGGCTGCGGGATCAGATCGTGGCCCCCGCTCGCACGGTGCTGCTCGTGCTGCTTTCGGCCTCGGCACTGGTGTTCGTCATCGCCTGCTCCAACGTGGCCAACCTGATCCTCGCCCGATCGGTACGCAGGGAAGGGGAGTTGCGCATTCGTGCGGCGCTCGGCGCCAGTTCGGCGGCGCTGCGGCGGACGCTGCTCGCCGAGAGCCTGGTGCTGTGCGGGACCGGGGCGCTGCTTGGCGTCGCGCTCGCGTATCCGATGGTGGCCATTCTCGGGCAGTACGCCGCGCGCTTTTCCGTGCGCGCCCTCGACGTGTCGGTGGACGCCACGCTGATGTGGGTAGGCGTCACGCTCGCGCTGGCCGCCGCCGTGCTGCTCGCATTCGTGCCGCGGCTGCCGTCAGCCGACGCGGTCACCGGCATGAGCCTGTCGGGCGGAGGCCTGCGGATCACGACGGGCACCAGCCGCCGTCTCCGTATGTTCGCCGTGACGCAGATCGCGGCCTCCTTCGTGCTCCTTGTGGGCGCTGCCGCGTTGCTGGCGGCGCTGGTCGCGCTGCAGCGCGCGCCGACCGGGCTCGACATGCGCGGAGTCCTCACGCTCAGTGTGCCGGTCATGTCCCAGGGCCGGCCTCCCGATCAGGTCGTCACCTTCTACGAGGAAGCGCTGCGGCGCATCGGGGAGCTCCCCGGCGTCGATCGGGTCGCCATCGGCACGCAGGTGCCGTGGCGCGAGGCGGGGAGCTTTGGCCCGGGGTTTCAGTTCGCCGCGGAAAACCACGTGCGCGCGAATGGCGAAGAGGATCCGAGGGCCCAGTTCCGTACGGTCTCGCCGGGATTTTTCGCCGCGCTCGGGGTCCCGCTCGTGGCGGGCCGCGACTTCACGGATGCCGATCGGCGGGGCACCGAGCGGGTCGTGATCGTCAGCCAGACCCTGGCGGCCCGGCTGTTCCCGGGTCAGGAGGCGGTGAACCGCCGCATCGTCTGGTCGGACCCGATCATGAAGTTCATCGACGTCAGCCCGGAGCCGCGCCGTATCGTCGGCGTCGCCGCCGATCTGGACGATGAGCACGTGGTGCCCGGCCCGGCGGTGAACGTCTACCATCCGTTCGCCCAGGAGATCGGAGGCGGGAGACTGTTCGTCCATACACGGAGCGATCCGTATGCGCTCGTGACGCCGATCACCCGCATCATCCGCAGCCTCGCGGCCGACCAACCGGTCGAGCAGGCGGCCACGCTCGAAGATGTGCGCGCCGAGGTCCTGGCTCCCAACCGGCTGAACGCGCTCGTGTTCGGCGGCTTTGCCGGCGTGGCGCTCCTCATTGCGGTCGTGGGGGTTGGTGGCGTGCTGGCCTTTTCGGTGAGCGCCAGGACGCGGGAGTTCGGGATCCGCCTCGCTATCGGGTCGGCGCCGAAGGACCTGTTGACGCGAGTGCTGCGCGAGGGTGCCGTGATTGCCGGCGCGGGGATCGTGGTGGGGGTAGCGGGAGGCGTGATCCTGGTTCGGGTCGCGGGTAGTTACCTTCAGGGAGTGGACGCCCCCGGGCTGCTGCCCATCGCCGGCGCAGGGCTGCTGTTGTTCGGGTGCGCGGTGCTGGCGTCGGTCATGCCCGCGGCACGCGCGTCGCGGGTGGACGTGATCCAGGCGCTGCGCTGCGACTGACGCCCATTCGTGTCCTTGGCCGGCATCCCGATGGCGGGCCGACAGGGGCTACACCTCCCGCATGACGATCGTCGGGTCCACGCGCGCGGCACGCCGGGCAGGCAGCCACCCTGCGACACCCGCCACACCAGCCAGGACCAGCGCGGCGGCCGCGAACATCACCGGGTCGGACGCCTTGAAGCCGTAGAGGAACGACGCCAGGAAGCGGGAGGCCCAGGCGCTGGCGCCGATCCCGATCGTGAGGCCGATGGCGACGAGGAGCCCGACGCGGGCCAGGACCATGCGGACGACGGCGGCGCGGTTCGCGCCGAGGGCCATGCGGATGCCGATCTCCGCGCGACGCGGGGTGACGGAGTACGCCGTTACGCCGTAGAGGCCGAGGCTCGCGAGAAGCAGGGCCAGCCCACCGAAGAAGGTCGAGAGTGTGGCCAGCAGGCGGTCCTGCGCGAGCGAGGCGTCAAGCTGGCTCGACAGCGTGAAGTAGGTGACCGAGGCCGTCGGGTCCGTGCGCCGGATGGCGTCGCCCACGCTGCCGATGAGAGACAGGGGAGGTGCGCCCGCCGAGCGGACGCCCAGCGCGATCGTCGTTCCAGGCCTGTCCCACTGCGTCGTCGGCAGGAACATGATCGGCTCCATCGGCGCCCGGAGCGATCGGTAGACCGTGTCCTCCACGATCCCGATCACCTCGAACTGCTCACCCTCGCCCGAGGGGCCCTGCTCCGAGAATCGCTGGCCGATCGGGTTGGGTTCTTTCAGGAAGCGGCGGGCGAATGCCCGGTTGACCAGTGCTACGCGCGGCGATCCGGGCCGGTCGCGTCCATCGATGTCGCGTCCGCCCGTCAGACGGATGCCGTAGGTCGCGAACCAGCCGGGGCTCACCGCGTTGACCCATGACATGCGTTCGCGTGGCCCGAGCGGCGAGTCCGGTGCGACGACGATCCGGGTGTTCCACCCCGCGCGCGCGACGGGTGTCGTGAAGGACGTGGCCGCGGTCGCCACGCCCGGACTGGCGGCGACCGCCTCGCGCAGCCGTTCGAAGCCGGCGAGTCGCAGGTCGGCCGGCTCCCTGAGGGTGACGCTCGCGATGAGCACCCCGCGACGATCGAAGCCGGCGTCCCGGGTGGTGAGCGAGATGAAGCTTCTGGTGAAGAGGCTTGCCGTCACGACGAGCATGAGCGAGAGCGCCACCTGCAGGACGACCAGTGCCTGTCTGACGCCCGCTCGCCGCTCTCCGGAGCCACCCCGGCCACGCTCCTTCAAGGCGTCGTTCGGCGAGAGGCTGCTGACCGTGAGGGCCGGCGCAACGCCGAAAAGTATGGCGGTGGCGGCACAGACAACGAGCGTGAATGAGAGGACCCGCCAGTCGAGGGGCAGGTCGAGGTGGACCTGGTTGGCCGCCGTCGACAGTTGCGCCACGAGGGCGCGGCTTCCCCAGCGGGCGAACAGCAGGCCGAGCGCGCCTCCCGCGGCGGCGAGCAGGACGCTTTCCGCCAGGAGCTGGCGCGAGAGCCTGAATCTCGAGGCGCCGAGCGCGAGCCGCACGCCCAGTTCATGGCGCCTCGCCGTCGCGCGTGCCAGGAGGAGGTTCGCGATGTTCGCGCAGGCGATGAGGAGGACGAGCGCGACGACCACCATCAGGGCCTGGAGTGGAAGCTCGTAGCGAGCCCGGAGGGCCGAGCGGCCCGATGAGGCCGGTACCAAGGTGAACCGATCGACGAGGTAGCGTTCCCGCAAATCCTTGCCGTCGGCCGGCATCGTCGCGAGACGTATCTGATCCTGCACGCCGTGAAGCTGCGCGGCCGCCTGCGCCAGCGTCTGATCCGGGCGCAGGCGCAACATGACATTGAGCCACCAGCTGAGTCGTTGGTCGAGCAGGCTCTCCCGTCCTCGCACGAGGTCCTCTGTCCGGAGAGGCAGCAGGATGTCCGCGGAGCGGCCCACCTCCGGGCCGGAGAATCCCCGGGCCGCCACGCCCACAATCGTGAAGGTGGCGCGATCGATCGACAGCGTCCGCCCGATGGCATCCGGCGCTCCACCGAATCGCCGCTGCCAGAAGGGATAACTGATGACGGCCACGGGGCCGTCCGGTCC
>JANPJN010000752.1:0-2764 GCA_031425515.1 Acidobacteriota bacterium
GACAAGGCCGTGCCCGGCGATCGGGCGCATGCCCGGGGAATAGTTGGTGCGCTCCTCGATCCGCCAGACCTCCCGACCGGTGAGCGGGTCGTACCCGTAGGTCGCCATCGAGCCGGCGCTGATGAGGACTGGCTGACCGCCCACCGTCACGATCTGTGGCGTCGCGAACGCCTTGCGGAAGTCGCCGTCGGCCTTCGGGCGCCCGGCCGGGTCGAGGTCGGCATAGTCTACGGAGCGCTGGGTCTTCCAGACCGTCTTGCCCGTGCGCTTGTCGAGGGCGACCAGATACTGATGGTCGCTGCCGTCGAAGTGCATGACGAGCAGATCCCGGAAGATGATCGGCGAGGAGCCCGCGCCGCGGAAGTGGTTGCACTCGAGGTCTCGTCGTTGCCACAGGACTTTGCCGGTCGCCGCGTCGAGCGCCGCCGTGCCCGGAGATCCGAAGGTGACGTAGACGCGACCCGGCTCGGCGACGGGGGTCGGAGACGCGTAGCTGTTGAAGGCGTGCGCGAACTGGGGCGTCTCGACGTCGAAGAGCTTCTGGTCGAGCACGACCTTGCCGCTGTCGCGATCCACGGCGAGGACCGACAGCTGACGGCCGTCCGCCGACGCCGTCGTCATCCAGACGCGCGACGCCAGCACGACGGGCGACGACCAGGCGCGGCCGTGAATCGGCGTCTTCCAGCGGACGTTGGTGGTCTCGCTCCACGCGAGTGGTACGGGGCCCGGAGCGGCGCCGCGGCCGTCAGGGCCGCGGAACTCCGTCCACTGGGCGGCTGCCGATCCGGCCGATGCGAGGGTGAGGACACAGAGGAGCGGGAACGCGAGCGAAGAGGGTCTGTGCATTGGACGTGTCCTTGTGATGGGTGCCGCGTCGTATCAGGACCAGGCGCTGCGGAGAAAGCGCACGAAGTTCCCGTGCGCGATCGCCTGGATGTCGTCGCCGCTGTACCCGCGCGCCATCAGGAGCGCCGGGAGGCGGGAGAGATCGGCAATCGTCCGCACGTCCGCCGGGCACTGTTCCCGTCCGAACGCGCCGTCGAGATCCGAGCCGATGCCGCAATGGTGCGCGTTGCCGGCAATCTGGCAGATGTGATCGATGTGATCGATAACGGTTTCCAGGGTGATGCCGGCAGTTTCCGGAGTCGATGCACCGCGCACCCAGTCCGGCTTCAGCATCCAGGCATCGAACGCGGCCCCGATCACCGCTCCACGCTGAATGAGCTCGCGGATCTGTTCGTCGGAGAACTGGCGGTTGTGCGGCACCAGTGCGCGGCAGTTCGAGTGGCTGGCCCACAGGGGCCCCGCGTAGTGGTCGAGCGCCTCGCGCAGCGAGTCGTCGCAGAGGTGCGTCACGTCGAGGATGATGCCGAGCCGCGCCATCTCGCCGAGCAGCTCCCGTCCGGGCGCGCCGATTCCGCCGGTGGCGTTGGTGCCCTGCGCATAGACGCCGGGACCGTAATGCGCCGGGCCGATCGCGCGCAGGCCCTCGGCGTACGCCCGCTCCAGACGCGCCGGCGTCACGATGGAGTCGGCCCCTTCGAGGCTGAGCACGTAGCCCACCGGCGTATCGGACGCGGGGGACTTCCAGGCCGCCAGCTGCGCGTCGAGCGAGGCGCGGTCGCGCAGCTGGACCATTTCGCCCCGTGCTTCCATCGCCCGGTACCAGGCGAGCTGCCCCTGGGTCATGGCCCAGGCCTGTTCCTGGGAGTGCCACCCCGAGAGCGGGTTGTCGCGGGCCACGTAACGGGCAATGAGCGTCGCCACGCACAGCCCGACGCGCCCGCGCCGCATCTCCGGGAGCGACACCGTGCCGCGGCCGCGATCGGGCTTGTCGGTCAGGCCGCGCTCACGCTCGCGGATCTCGTCGATCGGGCGGGACAGGTCCCGGTTCCACTCCAGCGCGTTCATGGCGAGGTCGAGGTGCGCGTCGAGAATCAGCATGGGGTCAGGGGCGGGTCCGCACACCCGCGCGAACCGGAAGCTTACTCCAAGGGCCGTCGTGATTGACGGGAAACTCGGTGTCGCATACAAGAGCGTGCATGCCCCGCCGCCCATCGTCCGATGCCGTACCTCTCGCCCTGGCCGCACTCGCGGCACTGACCATAGCCCTGAAGGCGCAGGAGCACCCTCACGCGCCTCCCGCCACGGTCCCGCTCCAGCCGCTCGCCGCGCAGGTGCGCCGGCTCGAAAGCGCCCTGGGCTTTCTCGGCGAGCCGTTGCCTGCGGAGGAGCGCCGGGCACTGAGTGACGCCGTGGCCCTTGCCGACGAGGCTGCGGCCGTCACGCGCATCCAGACAGTACTGGGTCGGCACGTGCTCGCCAGCGTCCGCATCAACCCGGAAAGCCGCGTGCGAGTCGAGCCGGGATCGGCGCCGCCGGCGCTCGTCGAAGGCGGCACACGCACGTTCCTCGTCAAGGTGCTCAACGACGCCGGGAGCACCGCGCCGCTCAGGGTCCGCAGCCCGAACAGCGGCCGCGTCTTCATCCCGGCGCAGGGCGGCGTGGGCGTGCCCAAGCCGAAAATGGTACTGACCGACAGAGACGTGCGGGAGCGGTGGGCGGACATCTCGCTCTACATGGATCCGCCCATGCCGACTCGTCTCTCGGGCCTCCCGGTCGAATACGTCGTCCTCCAGATCTACAGCCGGGACGCAGGCCAGCGCACCGCAACGCTCGCCTTCGACATCGGCCAGGGGACGCAGGATATCGGCTTCCGCAACGATATCGACGTGTTGTTCACGGCCGCGCCGTCGCACCCGAT
>JANPJN010000753.1:0-3719 GCA_031425515.1 Acidobacteriota bacterium
GGCGGCGCGGATGACGGCCGGGTCAGCGGTCCGCTCGGCCCAGGCGATCTGTCGGATCGTGCAGCCAATCTGCCGGGCGTACTGGAAGTCCACGGCGTCGATGCTGTCGATGCGCCGCGACTGGATCGTGCCGGCGCCGACCTGGGCGTGCAGCGCGACATGGGCGAGGATGGCGAGCTTCGCCTGGGCATCGAAGCCTTCGATGTCCTGCGACGGATCGGCCTCGGCGAAGCCGAGCGCCTGCGCCTCGGCGAGCGCGTTCCGGAACTCGACGCCGTCGCGCTCCATGCGGCTCAGGATGTAGTTGCACGTGCCGTTCAGGATGCCGGCCACGCGAGTCAGCCGATCGCCGGCAAGCCCGTGCTCGATGGCACGGACGACCGGCACGCCGCCGGCGACCGCCGCCTCGAATCGCACGCGGCTGCCGGCCCGTGCGGCCGCGTCGAGGAGCGCCGGGCCGGCGTGGGCGATCACCTGCTTGTTGGCCGTCACGACCGACTTGCCGGCGTCGAGCGCGCGGCGAATCCAGTCCTCCGCCGGCGTCCGTCCCCCAATCAGCTCCACCACCACATCCACATCGCCTCCGAGGATGTCCTCGAAGCGATCCGTCCAGCGGACGGAGCCCGGCACCCAGTCGACGCGCTTGCGGGCGACGTCGCGATTGCAGATGGCCACCAGGTCGAGCTCGCGCGGCGCAAGATCGAGCATCAGGCGGGCGACGGACTGGCCCACCGTGCCGAACCCGGCAATCGCCACGCGCGTGGGCCGGCGCTCCCCGGGGGGCGCCGAGGCGGCCGTCGCGCGATCCGTCAGCGGCGTGGAGTCGATCATATGGGCTGCCTTTCGGGATGCGGCGCTCTCGCCGGCGCCGGTCGGGCACAAAAAAACCCGCCGGCACTTGCGGGCCGGCGGGTTTCTGGTGCGCTCACCCTTCGACGTCTAAGGTGCGGCCGCGCAGGGCCCGCCGGCGACGAGCATCTGCCCCGGGCAGATGCGACAGGCCGTGGCGGTCGTCCGCATGCTGGCGCGCATCGTTTACTGCCGAGGAGTATAGGCAGGGGGCTGGACGGGCGTCAAGGGAAAGTGGATTAGTATCACTATGGCTTATGAAGTCTAAAACATTATAAATTGGACTTTCATTCCCCCACAGCAGACCATAAGGAACATTCGGCTGCGTGGCCGGAGGAATGAGAGTAACTGTGCGAGTCGCGTATCAGGGAGAACCGGGGGCCTTCAGCGAAGCGGCCGTGCTGCGGCTGCTGCCGGAGGCGGACCCGCGGCCCTACCCGACCTTCGACGATGTGTTCGATGCCGTGGATTCGGGGGCGGTGGCACTCGGCGTGGTCCCGATCGAGAATTCCATCGGCGGATCGATTCACCGCAACTACGACCTGCTCGTCGAGCGGGAGCTGTCGATCGTCGGCGAAGTGCAGGTGCCCGTGGTCCACAACCTCCTGGCCCTGCCGGGTGTGCCGATTGGCGACGTGCGGCGCGTGCTCTCCCATCCGCAGGCCCTGGCGCAGTGCGCCCGGTTCCTCCGGTCGCTGGACGGGGTCGAAGCGATTGCGACCTACGACACGGCGGGCAGCGCGAAGATGGTGCGCGACGAACAGCGGCGCGACACTGCCGCGATTGCGTCCGGCCGCGCCGGGATGCTCTTCGGGCTCGAGGCGCTGCGCACGGGGGTCCAGGATTTCGACGACAACATCACGCGCTTCCTCGCCATCGGCCGGCAGCGCGTGCCGCTCGGCACCCCCGACAAGACCTCGCTGGTCTTCACGCTCCGGAGCGAGCCCGGCGCGCTCTTCAAGGCGCTGAGCGTCTTTGCGCTGCGCGGGATCGACCTGTCGAAGCTCGAGTCGCGTCCGGTGCCCGGACGCCCCTGGGAATATCTGTTCTACGCCGACGTCGCCGCCGCACGCGAGGATCTCCCCTGCGCGAGGGCGATGGTGCACCTGGCCGAGTTCGCCGCGTCGCTGCGCACGCTGGGATCCTACCCGCGCTGGCGGGAGGCGGAGGCCGCGGTCGCCGTCGGCGCCGCGGCGCCCGGTGCGATTCAAGTGCAGGGCGCGGGCTCAGGAGAGGGTACGCAGCGTGGCTGACGGCAAGGCACACCCGCTCAAGTGGCAGAGCGGCGGAATCACGGACGGACCGAGCCGCGCGGCGGCCCGCGCGATGCTCTTCGCCTCGGGCTTCTCCCGGGACGACCTGAAGCAGCCGCTCATCGGCGTGGCGAACACGTGGATTGAAATCGGCCCCTGCAACTACCACCTCCGGGATCTTGCGGTCTCGGTCAAGGCGGGTATCCGCGCGGCCGGCGGTACGCCGATGGAGTTCAACACCGTGTCGATCTCCGACGGCATCACGATGGGATCGGCCGGGATGCGGTCGTCGCTCGTCAGCCGCGAGGTCATCGCCGACTCGATCGAGCTCGTCGCGCGCGGCAATCTCTTCGACGCGCTCGTCATTCTCGTCGGCTGCGACAAGACGATCCCCGGGGCCGCGATGGCGCTGGCCCGGCTCGACATCCCGGGCCTGATCCTCTACGGCGGGTCGATCGCCCCCGGACGGTTCGAGGGACGCGACATCACCATCCAGGATGTCTTCGAGGCGGTCGGGGCGCATGCCGCCGGACGGATGTCGGACGCCGCGCTCTGTGAAGTCGAAGACAACGCCTGCCCGGGCGCAGGCGCGTGCGGCGGCCAGTTCACGGCCAACACCATGGCGACCGCCTGCGAGTTCCTCGGGATCGCCCCGATGGGGAGCGGCGACGTGCCCGCCACGGACCCTGACAAGCCGGCCGTCGCCGAGCAGATGGGCCGTCTGGTGATGGACGTGCTGAAGCGCAACGTCCGGCCGTCGCAGCTCGTGACGCACGACTCGCTCGAGAACGCCATCGCGGCGGTCGCCGCCACGGGCGGCTCGACCAACGCGGTCCTGCACCTCATGGCGATCGCGCGCGAGGCCGGGGTCCCGCTCAACCTCGAAGACTTCGACCGCGTCAGCGCGCGCACGCCGCTCTACGCCGATTTGAAGCCGGGCGGCCGCTTCGTCGCCACGGACCTGCACCGCGCCGGCGGCACGCGCCTCGTCGCCAGCCGTCTCCAGCAGGCCGGCTCGCTCCACGGGTCCGCGATGACGGTCACGGGCCGGACCATCGGGCAGGAAGCCGACACGGCGGTGGAAACCCCAGGCCAGCAGGTCGTCCGTCCGCTCGACTCACCGCTCAAGACGAGCGGCGGCCTGGTCATCCTGCGCGGCAACCTCGCGCCCGACGGCTGCGTCGTCAAAGTGGCGGGGCACGACTACGGCACCTTCCGCGGCCCCGCCCGGGTCTTCGAATCGGAAGAGGCCGCCTTTGAAGCCGTGCAGGCCGGACGCATCACGGCGGGCGACGTCGTCGTCATCCGCCAGGAGGGGCCGAAGGGAGGCCCGGGCATGCGCGAGATGCTCGGCGTCACGGCCGCCATCATGGGCGCCGGGCTCGGCGACACGGTCGCCCTGCTCACCGACGGGCGGTTCTCCGGTGCGACGCGTGGCCTGATGGCCGGGCACGTCGCGCCGGAAGCCGCCGCGGGAGGCGCCATCGCCGCGGTGCACGACGGCGACATGATCGTGTTCGACCTGCCCGCGCGCACGCTGCAGGTCGAGCTCGACGAGGCAACCATCGCCGCGCGCGTGGCGGCGTTCCGCCCGCTCCCGCCGCGATTCACGACCGG
>JANPJN010000754.1:0-3317 GCA_031425515.1 Acidobacteriota bacterium
CGGCCAGGCCTTTGGGCGAGCGCGAGAGAGGGGGACTCGACTTGCGCACCGAGAGCGGCTGGCGCGGGATCGCGGGCGAGCTCACCAGCGGCCGGTCGTCGTCGATCGGACGGTCCTTGAAGAGCGGCAGATCGAAGGGGCTGGCGTTGTCGTCGCGGCGCACGTGCGGGCCAGACGGGGCCGGACCGTCCCCCGGCAGATCCTCGATGGCGAAGTCCCCCAGAGGACCGAACGGCTCATCAGCCGTGTGGATTGGGAGATCGAGGGGAGGGGCCGCCTCGGACAGCGCGAACTCATACCCGCAGTTGCGGCAGCGGTCGGTGTTGTCGAAGCTGATGTACCGGCACTTCGGACACCTCATCGTCCACCGTCCTGCCCGAGCCCCGTTGTGCCCCCGCCGGCGCGTGCGGCCGCAAGCAGAACCGTCTGGATCTCGGAACGCAGTTGATCGGCGTCACCGAGACGCCGGTCGCCTGGACGTATGGCGTCGAGCGCGGCGAGTGCTTCCCGGAGGTGGCCGCGATTCCTGTGGGCACGCGCCCGGGCGAGCCAGATGTCTCCGGCTGCGGGAACAGGAAGGCTGTCGTCCGCGACTGCCGCCGCCGGTCGCGAGGCCGCCGGAGGCGCGAGGTTCAGCCGTCCGTCCGGCACGACCCAGAAGACGCCGGCCAGGACCACGATCGCACCCGAGACGGCTCCCGCGAGTGTCCACCGCAGCCTGCGGCTGCGCGGGATGGGGGCCGGCACGGCGTGATGCGGAAACGGCCCCGTCGGATCGGCCTGATGCTGGCGAGGCACGCCGGCGGCCACGAGGCGGTCCAGCCGCGCCAGCAGGGCCATCGCGTCGTCGTTGCCGGCCCCCTGTTCGACCGCGGCCAGCAGCATCCCGCGCGCGGCGTCCGGATCCCCGCGCTCGAACGCGTCAGCCCCTGCCTGAATCAACTCCTCGCCGTGACGCTGCCGTTCGGACACGGCTCCGCGGGCGCGTTCGATGTAGGCGCGGGCGCGCGCATGCCCGCGATCGAGAAACAGCACCCGGGTCCAGACGTTGATGGCGAGCTCGAAGTGGCCGGCGAAGTAGTGGTCGAGACCGCCGAGCAGCAGGTCTTCCACACGCGCGTCGCGCTCGCGTTCCGACACGTGTGGAGAGGCGGCGGGTGTCTCGGATCTGAGCGGATCGGTCATCAGGTAAAGGGAACGCCTGGGCCACACCTGTCAGACAGGCACCGGCTCCGAGATTATGAGCCGAACGAGGCGCGGGCACAAGCGGCGCGCGGCGCTCCCGTGAGGGAGAACTGTGTTATCTCTGTCGGCCGTGGCCCTGGTCGAATCGATCCCCAACGTCAGCGAAGGGCGGCAGACCGACACGGTGGATGCGATCGCTCGCGCCATCCGCTCGAGTGGCGGCGTCCGCCTGCTCGACTATTCGGCCGACCCCTCGCACAACCGGTCCGTGTTCACCCTGGCGGGCCGCGGCGCGGCCGTCGCCGAGGCCGTGCTGGCGATCTTTGCCGAGGCAGTACGCGCGATCGACCTGCGGCGGCATCGCGGGGAGCATCCGCGAATCGGCGCGGTGGACGTGGTGCCGTTCGTTCCGCTGGAGGGCTCGACGGTGGCGGCCTGCGCGGAGCTGGCCCGGACGGTCGGGGCCGAAGTCGCGAGTCGCTTCGGCATCCCGGTCTATCTCTATGAGGCGGCCGCCACACGACCCGAGCGAACCAGGCTCGAGGACATCCGGCGCGGAGGTTTCGAAGGGCTTGCCGCGAAGATGGCGCAGCCGGCCTGGTCGCCCGACTTCGGACCAGCGGCGCCCCATCCGTCCCTGGGTGCGTCGGTCATCGGCGCCCGTCTGCCGCTGATTGCCTGGAACATCAACCTCGACACCGACCGCCTCGACGTCGCGAAGGCGATTGCCGCCACGATTCGCGAGAGCGGCGGAGGGCTGCCCTGCGTGAAGGCGGCGGGGTTCCGCCTCGGGCACCGCGGCGTCGTGCAGGTCTCGATGAACCTGACGAACTACGCCGTGACGCCGATGCCTGTCGTGTTCGACGCGGTCCGCCGGGAAGCCGCCGCGCGCGGCGTCGCAATCCTCGACAGCGAGATTATCGGACTCGTGCCGGCAGCCGCCCTGGCAGAGGGAGCCGATCTGCGTCTCGCGGGGTTCGGACCGGATCGCATTCTCGAGAACCGGCTGAACCAGGACGACCCGCGCTGACGCGGTGCCGCCGTTACGCCGGCTCCTCTTCTCCCTCCGGACGGCGCGCCGGGATGATTCCGAACGAGCGCATCTTGCGATAGAGGTTGCTGCGCTCCACGCCGAGCGTCTCGGCCGTGCGCGACATGTTGCCCTGCTGTGCCGCCAGCGCCCGGAGGATGTAGTCCCGCTCGAACCGGTCGCGAGCGTCGTGCAGCGACATCGGCGGCAGTCCGGACGGCTCCGCCACCAGCACCGCGGACGGATCCAGGAACACGAGGTCCGACAGCGTGATCGTGTCGCCCGGCACCATGATCATCAGCCGCTCGACGACGTTACGCAGTTCGCGGACATTGCCGGGCCACCGATACGCGCGCAGCCCCGCCGCCGCGCCGGCATCGAGCTGCTTGGGCCGCCGCCCGTATTCCCGCGCCAGTTGCGCCATGAAGTGCGCGGCCAGGAGCGGGATGTCGGTGTCGCGATCGCGCAGCGGGGGAACGAAGATCGGAATGACGTTCAGCCGGAAGTAGAGATCCTCGCGGAAGCGTCCGGCGCGAATCTCCGCCGGCAGGTCCTTGTTCGTGGCCGCGAGGATCCGCACGTCCACCTTGACGGTCCCGGTGCCCCCCACCGGCTCGACGACCTGCTCCTGGAGCGCGCGGAGCACCTTGGCCTGGGTCTTCAGGCTCATGTCGGCGATCTCGTCGAGGAAGAGCGTGCCGCCGTCGGAGGCCTCGAACTTCCCGCGCCGATCCGCCACCGCGCCGGTGAAGGCCCCCTTCATGTGGCCGAACAGCTCGCTCTCGATGAGCTCTTCGGGGATCGCCGCGCAGTTCACCTCGACGAACGGGCCCGCCCGCCGCAGGCTCAGGTGGTGAATGCTGCGCGCGACCAGCTCCTTGCCCGTTCCGTTCTCCCCGAAGATCAGCACGCGGCCGTTGGTGGGGGCGGCCATCGCGACCTGCTCGCGCAACTGCCCCATCACGTAGCTGTCGCCCACCATCGTGAGCCGGCGGTCCACCGTCTCACGAAGCACCCGATTCTCCGCCTCCAGCCGCCGCTGCCGGACGGCATTGCCGATGACGAGAATGGTCTTGTCGAGCGAGAGCGGCTTCTCGACGAA
>JANPJN010000755.1:0-2630 GCA_031425515.1 Acidobacteriota bacterium
CTGCAGTCCCTTCGTGGTCCGCATGTATACGATGATGACGTGGATGACGAGGTCGCGCCCCTCGACCAGCTCGATGCCCAACTGCCGGGCGAGAAACGCGTGCTCGTAGTACGCCGAGTTGTAGACCCCTGGCGTGAGCAGTTCCGTCGTCGGATCCACGCAGCCGTCGGGCGCAAGCGAGCGCAGCGTGGAGAGGAGCACCTGGCTGTACTGCTCGATCGGGCGCACGCCGTAACGGCGGAAGAGCGCCGGAAAAATCTGCTTCATCACCTTGCGGCTGGACAGCATGTAGGAGACACCGCTCGGCACGCGCAGGTTGTCTTCGAGCACGACGAACTGGCCGTCGGGCAGGCGGACGAGATCGGTGCCCATCACGTTGACGTAGGCGTCGCGGGGCACCTTCACGCCGATCATCTGCCGCCTGAAGTGCCGGCAGGTGTAGACGACCTCGGCGGGGACGATGCCGTCGCGGAGGATCAGGCGGTCGTGATAGAGGTCTTTGAGAAACAGGTTGAGGGCGATGACGCGCTGGGTGAGCCCGCGCTCGATCGTTTCCCAGTCGGCGGCGGAGATGATCCGCGGCAGGAGGTCGTGCGGGAAGATGCGCTCGGTCCCCTCCGTGCGTCCGTAGACCGTAAAGGTGATGCCCTGGTTGAAGAAGGAGAGGTCAGCCTTCTGCTTGCTCCGCCACAGCTCCTCGGGCGAAAGCTTCAGCAGCTCGCGATGGAGGCGCCTGTACGGCCGGCGCGGCTGGGCGCGCGCGTCGAGCATCTCGTCGTACGTGTCGGCGACTGGCGCATAGCCGGCAAACCGGTCTGTCGTGACGACGTCCATGGGTCAGCCGGGGCCGGCCGTCATGTCCGTCCGCCGCTCCCCGGCTTCGGCTGCCACGCCCCCGCCGCATGCTGGGCCCGGTCAGGTTCGTCGAACTGGATCTCGGGCAACTGTTCGACGGCGCGGCGCAGCGATTGCTCCCACGACGCGTGGATGAGCGTGAGATCCTGGTCGAACGCGCCGAGGCGCCGGTGCCGCGTCGCCTCGAAACTGTTCTTCCGGTAGAGCAGCAGGTCGATCGGCGGTCCGACGGTGACGTTGGAACGGATGGTGGCGTCGAACGACAGCAAGGCGTACTTGGCTGCCGTTTCGAGCGAGGTGTGCCGGTCGATCCCGCGGTCGAGGATCGGGCGGCCGTACTTGCATTCGCCGAGCTGGAGGTACGGGGAGTCGTCTGTGGCCTGCAGCGGATTGCCCTGCGGGTAGATCAGGAACAACTCCGGATCATCGCCGCGAATCTGGCCTCCGAGCAGCAGGTTCACGTTGAAGGTGAAGCTGTCGCGCTCGAGCGCGGCGCGATCGATGTCGGAGACCTTCCGTACGCAGTCGCCGACGATGCGCGCGGCGTGATACATCGACTTTGCCTGTGCCAGCCCCTGCCCCTGATCGAAGTCGAGCCGCAGGAGCGAGACGATCGACTGGCTGATGGACAGGCTGCCGCTGACCAGGATGACGAAGACACGGTCACCCTCCTGGACGAAGCGATACATCTTTCGGCAGACGTTGACCTGATCGAAGCCAGCGTTCGAGCGGGAGTCGGAGGCCATCACGAGCCCCTCGTCGGTCAGGATTCCCAGGCAGTACGTCACGCATCCTCGCGGCGGAACACAGGTGGATTGGATGAAGGCGCCATTGTATACGGCCGCTGCAGATGTGCTAGCAATGTCCGCGCCGCACTCGGCAAAGCGGGAGAGCCACACCCGGCGACCGCGTCCGGGACGGGCCTGCGGACATGGCCCGCAGCGTGAATAGGATCAACAAGATGCTCATCAGACTTGGTTACGACATCCGCTTCGACATCACGCAGGACGTGCCGTTCGTCGCGCTGCTTTCGGTGCACCCGTCACGGCGCGGGGACCTGCTCGAGCCCGATCGGTTGACCGTGGAGCCCGGCGTCCACACGACGGAGTACGTGGATAGCTTCGGCAACATCTGCACGCGCTTCCTGGCGCCGACCGGGTCCGTCCGGCTCACGAACTCCACGCTGATCCAGGATTCGGGCGACCTCGATCCCCAGAGCCCAGGCACCCCCGAAGTACCGGTCGAGGAGCTGCCCCCCGACACACTGCGCTACCTGATGCGCAGCCGGTTCTGCGAGGTGGATCTGCTCTCAGCCACGGCGGTGGAGCTCTTTGGCGGCGTCCCGCGGGGATGGAGCCGGGTGCGGGCCATCTGCGACTGGGTGTACTCGAAGGTCCGCTTCAGCTATCCCGAGGCGCGTCCGACACGCACCGCCCTCGACGTCTACACCGAGCGCGTGGGGGTGTGCCGCGACTTCCAGCACCTGGCCATCACCTTCTGCCGGGCGCTCAACATTCCGGCCCGGTATGCGACGGGGTACCTCGGAGACATCGGCGTGACGCTCCCCCCGTCCCCGATGGACTTCAGCGCCTGGTTCGAGGTTTATCTGGGAAATCGCTGGTGGACGTTCGATGCGCGCCACAACGTCGCGCGGATCGGACGGGTGCTGCTCGCGACGGGGCTCGACGCGACGGACGTCGCCATCACGACCTCTTTCGGGGGTTCCAGGCTGTCCCACTTCGAGGTGGTGAGCGACGAAGTTGTTGGAGCCCAGG
>JANPJN010000756.1:0-1642 GCA_031425515.1 Acidobacteriota bacterium
TTCGCGCCGGGTAGCGTTCGGCCAGCGCGAAGAAGAGGAGGGTGGCGGCCATGAACATCGAAATGTAGATGTCGATGAAGATCCGCCGCCCGAACATCATCAGCCGGGGATCGACCGCCAGGCCGGCCGCCGCCCAGAGCCCCGCCTCCATCGCTGTACCGGCCGGCGTCGCGCCTGCCGGCGGATCCGCCGCGCTCCTCGCGAGCACGAACGCGATCAGGATCATCGCGACCGCCCCGAGCGCAATGGGAACCCGCTGCACACCCGGCGACACGCCGAACACCTGATAGAACCCCGCCACGATCCAGTAGCTCAGGACCGGCTTGTTGAAACGCGGCAGATAATTGAACGTCGGCCCGATGTAGTCGCCGCGCTCCATCATCTCCCTGGGCGTCTCGGCGTAGAACGCCTCGTTCGCGTCCCAGATGGAGGATCCGTTCAGATCGACGAAGTACGGGCACACGGCCAGGCACAACAGCACTCCGAGCACGACCCTGCGGGTGGAAGGCGTCACAGGACGGTCACCGCGTCAGTGCCGGAAATGCCGCCGGCCGGTAAAGACCATCGTCAGGCCCCGCTCGTCCGCGGCGGCAATCACTTCGGCGTCCCGCACCGAACCGCCCGGCTGCACGATAGCGGTCGCCCCGGCGGCCGCCACCGCATCCAGGCCGTCGCGGAACGGAAAGAACGCATCCGACGCCGCCACACTCCCCGCGAGCGATCCACCCGCCTTCAGGACGGCCACCTTGACGGCATCGACGCGGCTCATCTGCCCGGCGCCGATCGCCAGCGTCCGATCCGGCGCGGTGAAGATGACCGCATTCGACTTGACGTGGGCGCACACCCGCCACGCGAATCGCAGGGCGGTCCACTCCTCCGGCGTCGGCGCGCGCTTCGTCACGACCTTCGGCATCTCGCCGGCAGGCCATGCGTCCCGCGCCTCCGAGACGCGATCGGCCTCCTGCATCAGCATTCCTCCCATGAAGGACCGCACCTCCTGGAGGGGGTTCGCGCCGATCTGCCCGTAGGACCCGGCAAAGTCCGCCGTGACGACGCGCAGGTTCTGCTTGACGGCAAGGATCTCGCGGGCCCCCTGGTCGATCGACGGTGCAATCACCGCCTCGATGAACGTGGCCGTGAGCGCCCGGGCGGTGGCGACGTCGATCGGCCGGTTGACTCCGACGATGCCGCCGAACGCGGAGAGCGGGTCGGCCTCGCGTGCGCGGACGTATGCCGCGTCCACCGTCTCGCCCGTCGCCACCCCGCACGGGTTGGTGTGCTTGATGACGACCGCGCCGGGCTCGGAGAACTCGAGCGCGATCCGCAGCGCCGCGTCGAGGTCGAGCAGGTTGGTGTACGAGAGCTCCTTGCCCTGGTGCACTTCCCATGGACGGCGCGATTCGGCTGGCGGTGAAATCCACGCGGCCCGTTGATGCGGGTTCTCGCCGTACCGCAGGTCGCGCGGCCTGGCCGCGTGTCCCTGAGGCTGCGGCGGCGGAGAGGATGCCCGTGGCGCCGAGCGCGACATCCCGTCCGGCGTGGCGGCGGCCTGCGCCATGGTCATCGCAATCATGCCGTCGTACTGCCCCGTGTGCAGGAACGCCTTCTTCATGAGGCCGAAACGGAAGTCGAGCGACGGCCC
>JANPJN010000757.1:0-17174 GCA_031425515.1 Acidobacteriota bacterium
CTATCAGCTGGGAGCTGGGAGCTGGAAGCTATTTGCACTACCGGCTCCTCAGCTCCGTGGCGAGGCGGTCGGCCTTTTCGGCCAGATTCCTCGCGAACTCGAAGTTCGACGCCTTCACGGCATCCTCTGCCTGCGTCACCATCAGCCGGGCGCTGTCGTACTGGGATCGCCGCTCGGTCGAGAGCCGGCGGTAATCGATCGCACCAAGCCCGCGTTTGGCGCGCTCGATGATGTCGTTGATCTGCCGCGCGGCCTCGGCCCCGTCCACCATCCCGGGCGTCCGCAGCTGCGGCGCAGGAGCCGGGGGCGGAGCAGCCGGGACCGGTGCGGGCTCGACCTGGGCGGTCTCCGGGGCCTTGGCCTCGGGCTTTGCCGTATCCCGCACCACGGGCTGCGCACGGGGTCGCGGCGGCACGGCGGCCACGGGCGGCAGCTCCTGCACCGGTTCGTCAGCCGGCGCTTCAATCGGCAGCGCCTCGATCACGCGCGGCGGCACGGGCGGCACCTCGAGGTTCGGATGATCTGCGGGCGACCGGGCCTGCGCCGACGCACAGCCGGCCGCGCTCGCCGCTAGCGCGGCCATCAGCAGCAGCTTCTTCATGACCACTCGCGTCACTCCTCAGGCCTGCGGGAAGATCAGGCGGAACCTGGTGCCACGGCCCGGCGTGGACTGCACTTCGACTTCGCCGTCGTGCAGCTGCACAATCCGGTACACCATCGACAGCCCGATGCCGCTGCCCTTCTCCTTGGTCGTGAAATAGAGATCGAAAATCCGGCCGAGGTGTTCAGGGGGAATGCCCACGCCCGTATCCTCGACATCGACCTCGACCGTGTGCCGCGATCCCGCCCGGCACGCGATCTTGAGCGCGCCGCCGTCGGGCATGGCCTGGCAGGCGTTCAGCGCGAGATTCAGCAGCGCCTGACCGAGCATCCCCGGGTCGGCGTTGATCGCCGGCAGCCCCGGCGGGCAGTCCACGGTCATCGTAATGCCGCGCCGGTCGGCCTCGGCCGACGCCGTGGTGGACACATCGGACACGAGGGTCGAGAGCCGCACCGGCTGCAGCCGCAGCTCGTCGGGCCTCGCGAACTTGAGGAAGCCGTTGACGACCTCATCCAGCCGGCGGATCTCCTTGGCAATGATATCGACGTGCTTGGTGACGTCCGGCCCGCTGCCCGAGACTTCCAGCGCGCCGCGCGCCGCCGGCGCGCCCGCCGCGACGAGCTGGCGCGACAGCTTCTGCTTGAGCAGCTCGAGGTGGATCGTCATCGCGTTGAGCGGGTTCTTCACCTCGTGCGCGACGCCGGCCATCAGCCGCCCGAGCGCGGCCAGCTTGCGCGAATAATTCAGCGTCGAGTGCACCTGGCTGAGATACGCCAGGTTGCGCGCGACGAGCATCGCGCCCAGAAAGCGTCCGCCCCCATCCGCAATCGCATGGCTGATGACGAGCCGCTCGGTGCCCTCTCCCGGATCGACATCGGCCCCGCGGGATCCCGCGTCCCTGGCCGGCAGGGACAACGACACGGGCCCCTGCGACTTGCGCCCCGCCAGTGTCCGCTCGACGATCTGCCGCACGGGATGCTCGGGCGGCAGGGACGCGATCGCCCCGCCGTGCAGCGCGTGCATCGCGGCGTTGCTGAAGATGACCTCCCCCTTCGGCGAGAAGAGCGCCACGGCATCCTCGAGGTTGTTCATCACCGACTCGAGATCGGTGGACGGCTGCCGGACCACCCCCGACGCCGGATCGGTCGTGCCCCGCCCCATCGCCGACAACTGCTGGCTCACCGCGTCGAACGAGCTGCCGAGGTCGCGGAACTCCTGCTCCGGCAGATCGAGTCGCACGTCGAGCTCGCCGCGCCCGAGCCGCGTCAGCCCGCTCTGAATCACATGGATAGGCCGCAGCATCCACTGCGACAACAGCATCGCAAAGAGCGACGACACGGCAAGCGCCACGAGCACGGTGCCGGCCGCCCCCCACAGCGCGTGCCGCAGCTCGCTGCGCACGAGCAGCGTGGACACGCCAATCCGGATCGCTCCGAACTGGCGATCGCCGGCCAGCATCGGCTGCCGGATCTCGAAGGTGCGATCGGAATACACCGCGCGCAACTGGGCGATGGTGCCCGCGCGGACGAGCGGCGCCAGATCCTCCTGCTCCGCCATCGGCTGCCCTTCGAGCGACGGAAAGAGATGGGCGACGGCGTTGCCGTCCTTGTCCACGATAGCGGCGTACGTCACGTTCTCGGAATACCCGACGCTCGACTCGAGCATCGCCCGCACGCCGCCGTCGGCGCGCAGCGCCCCGTACGGATCCGCCGGCCCTTCGGCCACGACCTGCCGCGCCCGCTGGAAGATCGCCTGCGCGAGCATCTCCCCCCGCGCCGCCGTTTCCTGGAGGCTCAGCCGCGCGAGCGCGGCCAGATGATAGGCGCTCAGCACGAGCACGACGACCACCACCAGCGTCGTGACGCCGGCGACCTGCTTGGCCTTGATGGACATCACGAGGTCGCGGCCCCTGGCGACGACGGCCGCGGATGGCGCTTAATGCCGCGCTCCTGTCTCGTCTTTCATACGATTCAGCTTGTTGTGCAGGGTCTTCAGGCTGATGCCGAGAATCTCGGCCGCACGGGTCTTGTTGTTCCGCGTGTGGTCCAGCGTCAGGATGATGAGCCGCCGCTCCGCTTCGTCCACGGTCGTCCCCGGCGAGATCGTCAGCGTCGGCAGCGACTCCTCGCCGCGCGCCACGAGCGTCGGCGGCAGGTGCTTGGGCTCGATGAACTCGCGGTCGGCCAGAATCGTCGCGCGCTCGATGACGTTGCGCAGCTCCCGGATGTTGCCCGGCCAGGGATACCGCTCGAGGATGTACATCGCGTCCTGATCGACGGCCCGCACCGCCTTCCCGTTGGTCTTGTTGAACTCGTTGAGGAACGACTGCACGAGCAGCGGAATGTCCTCGCGCCTGGCGCGCAGCGGCGGCAGGTCCAGCGCGAACACGTTGAGCCGGTAGAACAGGTCCTCGCGCAGCTTGCCGTTGTTCACCGCATCCTGCGGCACCACGTTGGTGGCGGCGATGACGCGGACGTCCACCGAAATCTCCTGCCGCCCGCCAAGCCGGCGGAAGGTCCGCTCCTGCAGCACGCGCAGCAGCTTGACCTGCGTGGCGGGCGTCATCTCCGCAATCTCGTCGAGGAACAGCGTGCCGCGATGCGCGAGCTCGAAGACGCCGGTGCGCCGGTCCGTGGCGCCCGTGAACGCCCCCTTCTCGTGCCCGAAGATCTCGCTCTCGAGGAGCGTCTCGGGAATCGCCGCGCAGTTGATCGCCACGAACGGAAACGTCGCGCGCGGACTGAGCTCGTGGATGGTCTGCGCGATGAGCTCCTTCCCCGTGCCCGACTCCCCGGCGATGAGCACGGACGCCGAGGTCGGCGCCGACTGCTCGATCACGCGGTAGACGGTCCGGATCCCAGGGCTGTTGCCGATGATCCGGCCGAAGGCCCCCTGCTCGCGCAACTGCCGCCGCAGGTGCCGGACCTCGCGCAGCGTCTCCTGCCGCTCGACCGCCTTCTGCAGCAGAATCTGCAGTCGCTGCGGATCGACCGGCTTGCTCAGGTAATCGTACGCCCCGTCCTTGATGGCGTCGACGGCGCTGTCCACCGTGCCCTGCGCGGTCAGCAGGATGAAGGTCAGGTCGCTCAGCTGATCCTGCAGCGCCCGGAGCAGCTCGAGCCCGCCCATCCGCGGCATGACCAGATCGCTCACGATGATCGCAGGACGGAACGTCGTCACCTTGCTCATCGCCGCTTCGCCGTCGGCGGCCTCGTCGGTCAGAAAGCCCCAGGCCTGGACGAGCTCGGCCAGGCCCGTGCGGGTCGCCGGGTCGTCCTCGACGATCAACACCCGCTCAGGCGCCGGAGGCTGCGGTTCGATGACTTCAGACATGCTCTTGAATCTGGTACTCGCGGCGTGCCGTGACTGCCTCTCAAGCGTAACACCCGAGGGTAAGCCTTACACACTCATACTGCCCGTGATGGGCACTCAACGTTTTCGATGCACGAACTCATCAATATATACCGCATATGCCGGAATTTCGGCCCATTCTCCATCACCGCCCCGGGCACACCCGTTGCAGACTCCACCCCCATGAAGAATTTATACCTGGCGCTCGGACTCACGGCCGCCCTCTTTGGCTCCTCCACCCTCGCGGGCTGCTCGACGAGGGACGCCCTCGAGATTCCGGAAGGCAGCGAAGTCACGGTGGAACGGACCGACGGCGTCTCGGTTTCGGGCCGCCTGGTCGAGGTGAAGTCGGAACAGATCGTCGTCGAAGGACGCGACGGGCTGCGCACCAACGTGCCGCGCGCCCAGATCGCCTCGATGCGCTCGGTGACCACACCGGCCACCCTCGCGGCGCGCAAGGCCGACGAGCCCGCACCCCTGGCGCCTGCGGCGCCACCGGCCCCCTCCGCACCGATGGTCGACGATTCCGCCGGCGCGGCGGGCGCGGCCGCAGCCGTCGAGACTCCCCGGCCCATCGGGAGCCCGCGCACGACGACCGGGACAGGCATGCGCGACGTGGCCGAGACGAGCCCGCGCGATCGCGACGACGAGGCACAGCGGCGCGCGAACCGGGCCACCCGTGCGCCGGAGTATCGCGAGGTCACGGTCCCGTCAGGCACGACGCTCTCGGTCGAACTGACCTCCGGGGTCGCCTCCGACACGAGCGAGGTCGAAGATGCGGTGCGCGGCCGCGTCCGCCAGGCGATCAGGATCGATGGGGTCGAAGCGGTGCCGGCCGGATCAACGGTGATCGGCAACGTGACGAGCGCGCAGCCCGCAGCCAAAGTCAAGGGACAGGCGTCCATCGGCTTCCGCTTCAACACGATCGACCTGCCAGGTGACGGCGGCCGCGAGCGGATCAGCACCGCCACGTACTCACGCGTCGCCGGGGCGACGAAGAAGAAGGACGCCACCAAGATCGGCGTGGGCGCCGGCGCCGGCGCCATCATCGGCGGGATTCTCGGCGGCGGGAGCGGCGCGGCCAAGGGCGCAGTGATTGGAGGGGGGGCCGGCACGGCGGTCGTCCTCGGAACGAAAGGCGACGAAGTAGGGCTCCCGGCCGGCACGCCGGTCACGATCCGTCTCACGGCGCCGCTGACGGTCAGGATCAGACAGTAAGGCTGGTTCAGGGTTCATCGGGGTTCGGGGGTTCGGGGTTCCGACGGGAGTGGGCACTGTAGTACAGTCCACTCCCGTGTACGAGCCGGTCACGGAGCCCCCCTGCCTGCCGGTCGCGCGGCGGCTGGTGCCGCTGGAGCGGCTCGGCGCCCTGATGGAAGTCATCCTCTGCTCCGGCTACCCCTCGCAACTGCTGCTGATTCTCGTCCTGCGTGGCTTCGGCATGCAGGCCCGCACGGCGGACGGCACGTACTCTCCGCCGTTCATCTTCACCCTCTCGCTGCTCGACGCGGCGCTGGTCGTCGGCCTGATCGTCCTCTTCCTCCGCGCGCATCACGAGTCGCCGCGCCAGGTGCTCCTGGGCACACGACCGATCCTGCGCGAGGCGCTGGTGGGCGTCGCTATCCTGCCGCTCGTCTTCATGCTCGCGATCGTCATGCTGGCCGGTATCCTGACGTTCGCCCCGCATCTCCACAACGTCCCGCAGAATCCGCTGGAGGACATGCTCCGCAACCGCAGCGACGCGCTCATCTTCGCCGGCGTGGTGATGGTCGCCGGCGGCGTCCGCGAGGAGATTCAGCGCGGCTTCATCATCCATCGCTTCGGCCAGTATCTCGGCGGCACCGGGTGGGGCGTGCTCGTCCACAGCGTCCTCTTCGGTCTCGGCCACGCGGAGCAGGGCATGGACGCCATGCTCATCACGGGCCTCCTCGGCGCGCTCTGGGCCCTCCTCTACATCACCCGCCGCAGCATCGTCGCGCCCCTCGTGAGCCACGCCGGCTTCAATCTGGCGCAGCTTCTCAAGTACCTCGCCTTCGTGAGGTAGCCCCCGCGTGATCCGCCGACTGACCGGCCCCCTGCTGATCTCGCCCCGCGAGCTGACCCTGCTCGTGGTGCTCTTCGTCTGCTCGCTGCCAGCCGTCACGGCGCGGCTGTACTCGTCCGACGAGGTGCAGTACTTCTCCTACCTGCGATCGCTGTGGTTCGACCACGACGTGTCGTTCGAGAACGAGTACCGCTACTTCCACGAGCACGGGATCGCCCAGTCGGCAGACTTCCATCGCACCTTCCTCGAGCTGCAGACGCCGGCTGGCCGCCGGATCAACTTCGGGACGCTCGGCTGCGCGGTCCTCTGGGCACCGTTCTACGCCGTGGCGGACGTGACGACGCGGATCGCGCGCGCGCTCGGCGCCGACGTCGCCGCCGATGGCTATTCCAGACCGTATGTGTCGGCCGTCGCCTACGGATCGGCGTTCTACGGGTTCGCCACGATCGTCCTCGGCATCGGCGCGGCGCGACGCATTCTGGCCGCGCGCGGCGACACGACACCTGACGAACGCGGCACGCCACACGCGCCCGCCGCCGCGATCGGGACGACGACGCTCGTCCCGGGTCTGGCGATCTGGGCGGGCACGCCCCTCCTCTTCTACATGTACATCGCGCCGCCGTTCTCTCACGCCTGCTCGGCGTTTGCGGTGGCGCTCTTCGTCACGGTGTGGCTCCACGTGCGAACGACATGGACGCCACGCGGAGCGGCCGCGCTCGGACTCGCGGGCGCGCTCGTGACGATGGTCCGCGAGCAGGACATCCTCTTCATGCTGGCGCCCGCGCTCGACTTCCTCTGGACCGCCGCGCGCTCGCACGAGGGGAGCGCCATCCGCCGTCTCCTCGATGTCGCGCGACCCTCCCTCGCCGGCGCCGCCGCGTTCGCGCTCGGCTACCTGCCGCAGCTCCTCGCCTATCAGGCGCTCAACGGACGTCCCCGTCCGTCCGCACTGGTCATGCGCAAGATGAACTGGGCCTCCCCCCACGCGCTGCAGGTGCTGGGCTCTCCTGAACACGGCCTGCTGGTCTGGACGCCGCTTGCCGCGCTCGGCCTGGCGGGGCTCGTGGTCCTTGCCCTGCGCGGTGGCCGGCGCATCGGTGCGTGCCTGCTGCTCATGGCAGCGCTCCAGGTGTATGTCAGCGGCGCGGTGGAGTCGTGGACCGTCGCGGGCGCCTTTGGCCAGCGCCGCTTCGTCGCCCTCACGCTCCTCTTCATCGTCGGACTCGCCGTCCTTCGAGAGGCGGCCCGGACGCGCCCCCTTCGCGCCGTGCTCCACGTGGTCGTAGCGCTTTGCGTGTGGTGGAACGTGGCCCTGATGGCGGCCTTCGCTACGCGGCTCATGGATCGGCAACGCCTCGAGCCCCGTCGCAACGCGTGGGACGCCTTCGTCACGCTGCCACGGATGGCGCCCGATCTCGCCTGGCGCTACCTGCTGCGGCGGTCCTCCTTCTATCAACCGCCCGACACGTCGCCGGCAGCCTCGCCGACGCCGGTGCCACCCGGGGACAGCCGATGACGTCACGACGGCTGAGCATCCTCTATCTGGCCGACGTCCGCTTCCCCCTCGAACGGGCCAATGGGATCCAGACGATGGAGACGTGCTGTGCGCTGGCGGCGAGGGGACACGGCGTCGAGCTCGTGGTGCGTCCGGATACGCAGAGCCCCGCGCGCGATCCGTTCGACTACTACGGCCTGCCGCGGAGCGAGGGGCTGCGGATCGAAGCGGCCCCTGTGCGCGGTCCGGCGACCGCCCGGCGCCTTGGCTACCTGTCGTTCGCGGCGGGGCGGGCCATGGGCAGCCGCGCCGACATCATCGTGACGAGGGACCTCGGCGTCGCGTCGATGCTCCTGCGCGTGCCGCGGGGGCTGCGCCCTCCGCTCGTCTACGAGTCGCACGGCTACGCGCCGGACGTCGCGGCGGCGCTGCCGCACCTGATCGCTACGGCGACGGCCCCGTCGGGCATGAAGCTGCGGCGTCTTGCGAGCCGCGAGGCACGGGTCTGGCGGACCGCCGACGGGTATGTCACGATCACGGCGGGGCTTGCCGCCGACCTCGAAGCCCGTTTCGGTGCACGCGAGAAGCTTCGGGTGATTCCCGACGGCACGCGAATCGAGCCGCGATCCGCTGGAAAGGCCTCAGCCTCCGCGCCACACGCTCCTCTGCCCGAGACGATCGGTGGCAGTGGGCCGATCGTCGCCTACGCCGGGCACCTTTATGCGTGGAAGGGCGTGGACGTTCTGCTGGACGCCCTGGCGCTCGTCCCCGATGTCCACGGTCTCGTGGTCGGCGGTCACACCGCGGAGCCTGACCTCGCGCGGCTGCAGGCGCAGGCCACGCGGCTGGGCATCGCGGATCGCGTCACGTTTACCGGGATGGTGGCGCCCGCGAGGGTGCCGGAGCTCCTGCGGCGCGCGGCCGTCCTGGTGCTGCCCAATACCGCGTCGGCGATTTCGGATCGGTTCACATCACCCTTGAAGCTGTTCGAGTACATGGCGGCCGGACGCGCAATCGTGGCATCGGATCTCCCGTCCATCCGGGAGGTGCTGCACGACGGCATCGACGCGATCCTGGTGCCCCCGGGGGACGCGGCGGCGCTGGCCGCCGCGATCCAGCGGCTGGTCGATGACCCCGGCACGGCCGCGCGGCTGGCCGGGGCGGCGCTGGCCGCCGCGCCGGAGTTCTCGTGGGACCGGCGCGCCGAGCGGCTGGAAGCGCTGTTCATGGACGTCGCGGGCCCGGCCGCATGATCTCTGAGGCCCTCCTTCATCTCGTGCGCTGCCCCGACTGTCGCGGTGAGCTTGCAGGGCCCGCGGGCGCACTCGTGTGCCGCGGCTGCGGCCGCGCCTACGACAGCACGTCTCCCGACTACCTCGATCTCCGCCCCCGCGTGCAGTACGCGGAACAGACGAAGTACCTGGACGAGTCGCTGCACGTGGACGCGCGGCACGAGCGTGTCTCACCGCCGCTGCTTGGATCGAAGATCCGGAACGACATGCTCCGCGCGTTCCTCGCGCCGGAGCCGCACGACCTCGTGGTCGATCTCGGGTGTGGCAGCGGGCGCACGCTGCTCTGGAACCGCGACTGGGGATCGAGGGTCGTAGGCGTCGATATCAGCCCGTTCTTCTCGGCCGACGCGCGCCACGGCATCGACCTTCTGATCGGCGATCTCAGGAAGCTGCCGTTCGACGCGGGGACGTTCACGAAGGCGTTCTCGCTCGACGTGCTCGAGCACCTGTCACCGGAGGCGCTGCGGGCCATGCTGGCGGAGGCCTCGCGCGTGCTCGCGCCGGGGGGTGCGCTCTTCGTCTACACCCATGTGCGCAAGAACGCGCCGATTGCCATCGGGCTTCGCTGGATCAACGCGTTCGCGCGGCAGCTCGAACGGGTCGGCCTGATCGATCTGCGTCAGGAGCACCTGCGCAAGTCCGATCACCTGAATCCCCTGCACAACATCCCGGAGCTCGAACAGGTGGCGCGCGACGCCGGGTTCCGCATCGGCCGGATCCGCTACTACACCCCCATCGTCGGTGGCTTCGTCGAGAACATCCTGATGCGCGTGGCCGAGCGTGCGCTCGCGCGCCGGGCGACCGCGCGGCTGGCGGGCACCGTGGCGGCGGAAGACGCGGACGCGCAGGGGATCCGCGAGGCCAGGACCGCCGCGAAGGAGCGCATCGCCAGCAGTCCGGTCACGTATGGCGCGCTGCGGTTCCTGTCCTTCCTGATGAAGATCGATCTGTGGCTCTTCGGGCGGATCCGGTCGGGCCCGTTCTTCGCACTGCTCGTCAAGGAGTGATGCGGATCCTCTACTGCGCGATTGACCAGACCGTGCCGGGCACCATCGGAGGGGCCGTGCACGTGCAGGGTGTGGCGGCGGGCCTGGCGGCGCTGGGGCACGAGGTGCACGTGCTCGCCGGGCCGGGCGGTGCGTGGCCGGACGCCGCGGTGCACTGGACCGCGATGCGACCGCCGTTCGGGCGGAAGGAGCTGCGGTGGGCGCGGGCGTCGGCCGTCGCGCGAATCGCCTCGGCGTTTCGTCCGGACGTCGTCATCGAGCGCTACTACAATTTCGGGGGGGAGGGGATCGCGGCGGCCCGCCGAACCGGCGCCCTCGCAGTGCTGGAAGTGAACGCTCCGGTGATCGATTACCCGGGATCGGCCAAGCGCCTGCTCGATCGCGCGCTCATCGTCGAGCCCATGCGGCGGTGGCGTGAGCGGATGTGCGCGCAGTCGGACCTGATCGTCACGCCGAGCGTGGCGATCCTGCCGGCCGGCATCCCGGCGTCGCGAGTGCTCGAGGTCGAATGGGGGGCGGATACCGGGCGGTTCCGGCCAGGCGCCCGGGGGCCGGTACCGTTCGAGCGGCCGGCCGCGACGGTGGCGGTCTTTGCGGGCGCCTTCAGGAGCTGGCACGGCGCCGTGCACCTCGCCGACGCGATACGACGACTGCGCGAGCGCGGACGCCGGGATGTTGGCGCCGTGTTCATCGGCGACGGGCCGGAGCTGCCGGCGGTACGTGAGGCGGCACGAGGCCTCGACGCTGTCGTGTTCACGGGTGCGGTGGCCCACGACCGGATGCCGTCCAGTCTGGCGGCCTGCGACGTCGGCGTCGCGCCATTCGACATCGGCCGCCATCGGCCGCTGGCGCTGGGGTTCTACTGGTCACCGCTGAAGATTTTCGAGTACATGTCGTCAGGGCTGCCGGTCGTGGCGCCGGCAGCCGGCAGGATTCCGTCGCTGGTCGAACACGAGCGCGAAGGGCTGCTGTACGACTCGTCCGATCCGGGCGCGCTCGCGGCGGCGATCGAGCGGCTCGCCGACCCGCCGTACCGTACGGCGCTCGGCGCCGCGGCCCGGACGCGGGCGGTGCGCGACTACGGCTGGGATGCGCATTGCCGGGCGCTCGATGAGGCGTTCCAGCGCGCCGCACGCGGCCGCCGCGTGGCCGCCGGCAGGCGCTGACCTTCCGTTATGCACATCCTCATTCCGACCGACGCCTTCCCGCCCCGCTGCGGCGGCAGCGGCTGGAGTGCGTACGAGCTGGCGCGCGGGCTTCGCGCGCGCGGCCATCGCGTCCTGATCGTGCAGCCGCGGCCCGGCACGCCCACGGGCGTGCGCGAGCGCGAGTTCGACGGCCTGCGGATTCTCGAGCTCGGCGCGGCCGCCCCCCCTGTGCCGTACGTCAGGAACTATTTCAAGAACGAGCGGCTCTATCCGCGGCTCGCGGCCTTTCTGACGACCGTCGTTGAGCGGGAGGGCATCGATCTCGTCCACGGCCAGCATGTGCTCACGTGCCTGCCGTCCATCGAGGCCGCGCGGCGCACGTCGGTGCCGGTCGTGTGCACGGTGCGTGACTACTGGCCCGTGTGCTACTGGTCCGACCTCATTCACACCAGGGACGAGGCGGCGTTGTGCCCGCGATGCTCCGCCGCGATGATGACGCAGTGCATCCGGCCACGGGCGGGCGCGGCGTGGCCCGCGGCGCTGCCGATGATTCCCTACATGCGGCGCAACCTCGCGCGCAAGCGCGCGGGACTGGCGGACGCGGACGCGATCGTGGCCGTCAGCACGCGGATCGCATCGGACCTCAGAGCGCGGGCGCCGGAGATTGCCGGGACCCGCCTCGAGGTCATTCACAATCCGGTGGACATCACCGCGCTCACGGCCGCCGTGCGCAAGGCCGAGCCGCCGATGGCCGGGCCCTACGCGCTCTATCTCGGCAAGCTCGCCCCGAACAAGGGGACGAATCATCTTGTGCCGGTCGTCACCAGGGCCGCGCTCGACTGGCCGCTGATCATCGCGGGCTCGGGCCCGGACGAGCAGGCGATCGCGGCCGCGGCCAGGGCGTCCGGCCGTGATATCCGGATGATCGGCTGGATCGATCAGGCGGCGTCGGCGGCCTGGATGGGGCATGCGTCGATGCTCATCTTTCCGTCACGCGGCCCCGAGTCGCTCAGCCGCGTCCTCATCGAAGCCAGCGCGCTCGGTGTGCCGATCGCCGCGATGAACACCGGCGGCACCCCCGACATCATCATGGACGGCCGCACCGGCCTCCTGTCGTCCTCGCCCGACGAGCTGGCGCGTGACATCCGCCGGCTGCGGGACGATGGGTCGCTTCGCGAGCAACTGGGGGCCGCCGCGCGTGCGCACGCGCGCGCGCACTTCGATGCGCCCGGGGTCGTGGCCCGTCTGGACGCGCTCTACACGGAGCTCGCGGGAGGCCGCCGGTGACGCGCGCCCCGCGTGTCGCGGTCGTCTCGCGGGCCGTCTATCCGCTGCACGGCGCGGGCGGCCTCGAGCGCAGCGTCTACGATCTCGTCCGCCATCTCGCCGAGTCCGGCGCCGACGTCACGCTCATCACGCGCCCGCCGTCGGATCCCTCCTCCACGGCCGCAGCGATTCACCCGCGCATCTCGACCAGGTTCGTGCCGTACCGGACGTTTCCCTTCGCGGGGCAGCGTGGCACCACCATTCTCGATCGCATCACCGCATACCCGTTGTTCGGTGAACGGGCCGGTCGGGTCGCGTGGGATCTCGCCCGCGAGGGGGCCATCGACATCGTCCACGGCTTCGGCGCGAGCGTGCTCGGCTTCGCGAGGCGGCGATCGGAGGGCACGGTCCCGCTCGTGCTCAACCCGCAGGGGCTCGAGGAGTTCGGAGCCACCGACCCGTCGAGAGCCCGGCTGAAACGCGCGCTGTATCTTCCGTTGCGCCGCGCCGTGCTCACCTGCGCGCGCGCGGCTGACTGCGTGATTGCGACCGATCGCGCGCTGGAGCCGGCGGTCCGCACGCACCTCAGGCTGCCGGCGGATCGGATCCGTGTGATTCCAAACGCGCTCGATTTGCGGCTCGTCGATGCGCTGGCCGGCCCGGCGGATGGCGCGCGCGTGCGCCGCGAGGCCGGCGCCGCGCCAGACGAGGCCGTGATCGTGAGCGTGGGGCGGCTGGAGGAGAACAAGGGCTTTCATGTGCTGGCCGGCGCGCTGGGGGCGCTGCGGGATCAGGCCGGCCGCATCGCGGAGGGACGATGGCGCTGGGTGGTCGTGGGCGAAGGCCCGTTCCGCGCGCGCCTGGAGGCGGCCATCGCGCGGGCCGGCATTGCCAGCCACGTGACGCTGACGGGACGACTCCCCGACGCGGAGCTCCATGCGTGGTACGAAGCGGCGGACCTGTTCGTCCATCCGACGCTCTACGAGGGCAGCTCGCTCGTCACGCTGGAGGCGATGGCGCACCGCAGGGCGGTCGTCGCCACGACGGCCGGGGGGCTGCCGGACAAGGTCCGTCACGGCGGCACCGGCTGGCTCGTGCGCCCCGGGGACGCATCGGCGCTCGCGGGGGCCGTGAGCGGCGCCCTGGCCCGGCCGGAACGACTGATGGCGATGGGGATGGAGGGACGCGGCCTCGTGGAGCGCGAATTCTCGTGGGTCTCGGCCGGCGCCGCGACGCTCCGGCTGTACGCCGATCTGCTGCGTGCGCTGTAGTAAGCTACCGGATTCATCGGGGGATGCATAGAGTGGCAGAGCGCGAGTGGCGGGAAGCAAGCGACATGCGGCCCTCGACGGCCAGCCTCGCTCTGGTCCTCGGCGTGGCTGCCGTGCTCAGGTTCTGGGCCCTCGGCCACGGCCTGCCCTACTCGCCGTCGGTCGACGAGCCGGAGATCGCCGAGCGCGCGCTCAACATGATGCGCAGCGGATCGCTCAGCCCGCACCCCTTCTACGACTATCCGACGCTCTACATGTACGTCCAGCTCGCCGTCTACATTGCGCGCTTCCTGATCGGCGCGCTGAACGGCGCCTGGAATGCGGTGGACGCCATCGACGTCGGGGCGTTCTATACGTGGGGCCGCGGCGTCACGGCGCTCTTCGGCACGGCGACGGTGTTTCTGGTCTTCCAGGCCGGCATGCGCTGGGGAGCGCGTCACGCGCTCCTTGCCGCCGGACTGCTCGCCGTCATGCCGCTGCACGTGCAGTCGTCGCATTACATCCTGGCGGACGTGCCCGCGACGTTCTTCATCACGCTGACGCTCGTGCTGTCGCTCGCGGCGCACGAACGCGGCACCGTCGCCGCGTTCGCCTGGGCCGGAGCGGCCGCGGGGCTCGCAGCCGCGACGAAGTACAACGGCGGGATCGCGCTGCTCATGCCGCTCCTGGCCTGTCTCATGACCCCGCGGGGCCGGGATCCCAGGCTGCGCTGCGCGTTCGGGATCGTGGCCGCGGCGGCGGCCGCTTTCCTCATCGGCGCTCCCTACACCGTGCTCGATCTCCGGACCTTCCTGGACGGCTTCGCGCGGCTGGCGGTGCACTACAAGATTGGCAAACCTCCGGTCGAGACCCCGGCGCTCACCTACGTCAAGCACATCCTGATTCAGTTCGGCTACCCGGCCGCGATCCTCGCGGCGGCCGGGTTCGTCCTGGCCGTCGTGCGGATCGTGAAAGGCCCGGGGCGCGTCCGGTGGGCGGTGCTTCTCGTGATGCCGATCGTGCAGTTCTACATGATCTCCGGCCAGCAGATCGTCTTCGGCCGGTACCTGCTCCCGATGGTGCCGATGCTCTGTCTGCTGGCGGCCACGGCGGTCGTCTCGGGCGTCAGCCTGCTGCGGCGATACGAGATTCCCCGGGCCCCCCGGGCGGCGCTGATTGCCGGGCTGACCGCCGCGGCACTGGCCTATCCCGCGTATTCTTCGATCAACTTCGACCGCCTCATCTCGCGGCGCGACACGGCGCGAAACGCGTACGACTGGATTCGCGAGAACATTCCGCCGGGCTCGATGATCGTCGTCGAAACGAGGAAGCTGCTGCTGCCGCCCCCATACAAATCGCGAAACGTCGCGCAGCTCCGGTATCACACGTACGACGACTACCGCCGCGAGGGCGTGCAGTATCTCGTCGCCTCCTCGCAGTCCTACGGGCCCTATCTCGACAGCCCGCACGCACACCCTGACGAGTACGCCGACTACATGCGGATCTTCGAGCAGAGTCGCGAGATCGCCCGGTTCACCCCTTCGCCGGACGGCATGAAAGTGCCCGGACCGGAGGTGCGGATCTTCCGGGTGGCGCCCTGAAGCGTCCCGGCGCGGGACAGATTCCGGCGGCCGCCGCGTGGACCGTCGTCGTGGGTATCGCCGTCGAGCTCTGCGGGCGGGAGGTGGCGCGCACGTCGCTCCTCGAACGCCTCGTGGGGGCCAGGCCCGGGCTCGTCGCGCTCGTGTGCGTGGCGCTCGTGTCGGGTGCGGCAGGACTTGCCGCGAGCCAACTCCGGACGGCCGGCGGTACGCCGGCTTCACCGCTGCGGCGATCGCCGACCGCCCTGATCTTCGCGCTGCTCTTCACCGTCGGCGTCGCGCTGCAACTGCACCTGGGCGCGCGCCTCCAGAGCGACGGCTTCTACTACTTCGCGTACCTGCGATCGCTCGTCTTCGACCACGACGTCAGCTTCGCGAACGACTACCGGCTGCTCGGGCTCGGTGACAAGGCGCACCTCTTCGAGCCGACCCCGACCGGCTACGCCCACTCGGCGTGGACGATCGGTCCGGCGATCGTCTGGGCGCCGTTCTTCGCCGGCGGTCACCTCGTCGCGCGACAGCTCGCCGCATCGAACCCGAACGTCAGCACGAACGGCGTCTCGTTCCCGTACCGCCAGTCGGTGTGCATCGCGGGGCTGTTCTACGCGCTCCTCGGATGCTGGTTCAGCATCCGGGCCGTGGCGCGGTTCTATCCCCACCGGCTTGCCGCGGCGTCGACGGCGCTGGTCGTCACCGGCTCCTTCATGCTCTGGTACATCGTCAAGGAGCCGAGCATGACGCACGCGCCGTCCATGGCGGCGGTGGCCGGTTTCGTGTGGGCCTGGCTGGCGACGCGCGACGCACGGACGCGATCCCAGTGGCTGTGGCTCGGCGCGCTTGCCGGCTTCATGACGCTCATCCGCTGGCAGAACGCGCTCTTCTCGCTGCTGCCGGCGTGCGATGCCGCGGCGATCCTCGTGGCGTCCGCACGCGCCTCCGACATCCCCCGACTGAGGCGGACGATCGTCAACGGCCTGCTCTTCACCGCCAGCGCGTGCGTCGCGTTCCTTCCGCAGATGGTCGCGTGGCACGCGATCTACGGCACGTGGCTCGCGGTCTCTCCGGTCGGTCCGCAGATCCGGTGGAACGACCCGCATCTGGCCGACATTCTCTGGTCGTCGCGCAACGGTCTGTTCAGCTGGTCGCCCGTGCTCTACTGCGCGGCGATCGGCCTCGTGATCTTCGCGTGGGCGCAGCCGGCCATCGGCCTGCCCGCCCTGCTCGTGCTCGCGGTGATGACGTACTTCAATGCCTCCATCCAGGACTGGTGGGGCAGCGCCGGTTTCGGCGGGCGGCGCTTCGAGGGCACCATTCCGATTTTCTGCTTCGGCGCGGCCGCATTCCTCTCGTCCGCCGTCGCCCTGACCCGCCGCCATCCGGGCCGGGTCGTCGCGGCCGCCGGCTCCGCCCTCGTGCTGTGGAACCTCGCGCTCATGAGCGCCGCCCAGGACGGCATCCTCCGCATCGGCGAGGCACTGTCGTTCGGCGACGCGGCCGCGGCGCAGTCACGCGCGGTCCATCGATGGGTCGGCAACCCGTTCACCTATCCGGCGAGTCTCGCGTTCGCGCTTCGCAACGGCCTTCGGCCCGCCGACTACGACCTGTTGTCGGCGAATCGATTCCTGATCGATCCGCTGCGCCCCTACGGACGGGTGGACATCGGTGGAGGCGATGCGTGGTTGATCGGTGAGGGATGGCACGGGGTGGAACACGAGGGCGACATCACGTTTCGCTGGGCCAACACACCTGCGATGCTGCTGATGCCTCTGGAGCGCGCGGCTCCCCTGAGGGTGCAGATTCGGGCGCACGCCTTCACCTACCCGGGCTCAGCGGGCCAGACGCTGACGCTGGTCGTGAATGGACACGCCTTCGGGCCGAGCGTCCTGGGCGGAAAATGGGAGACGCTGGAATTCGCGACCGGCGCAGACACGTGGCGCGGCGGCGTCAATCGCATGGAACTGCGGTTCGAGTATGCGCGAACCCCGATCGAGGTAGGCCTCGGCACCGATCCCCGACCGCTCGGCGGGGCCGTGGATTACATCCGTATCCAGGAGCCGTAGACAACCGACCAGAAGTCCCGCGTTGCGGTCTGGCACCGTCCCTCGCCTGTCGCACCGGG
>JANPJN010000758.1:0-4576 GCA_031425515.1 Acidobacteriota bacterium
GGCGCCGGGTGGCTCGACCTCGACAACGACGGCTGGCTGGATCTCTTCCTGGTCAACGGCCACGTCTATCCCGAGGTGCACCGCCTCAAGACAGAGAGCGCCTACCAGCAGCGGAAAGTCGTCTACCGCAACCTGCGCAACGGCCGGTTCGATGACGTGAGCCTCGAGCTCGGTCCGCCCGTCACGACTCCCGCGGCAGGGCGCGGCGCCGCCTTCGCCGATTTCGACAACGACGGCGACACCGACGTCATCGTCACCAACATGCACGCCCCGCCCGATTTCTTCAGACTCGACGTACGCTCCGGCGCGCACTGGCTGACGGTGAGGCTCGTGGGCACTCGCTCCAACCGGAGTGCCATCGGCGCCCGCGCGACGTTGACGAGCGCGGATGGCACACAGGTGCAGGAAGTGCGCGGCGGAGGGAGTTACTACTCGCAGAACGATCTGCGCGTGCACTTCGGGCTCGGGCAGAGCAGCCGCGCAGACAGCCTGACCGTGCGATGGCCGAACGGCCACGAGGAACGGTGGGCAGGCCTTCCCGTCGATCGCATCGTCACGCTCACAGAGGGCGCCGGCACGCCCGTGACCAGGCAGGCGGAATAGCAAGGTCCGGCCTGAGTGCCGGCCCGGGGGACGAGAGGGGCGCGGGACGACCGCGAAATCAGCCGACGCGGCGTACCGCGCGCAGGAAGGCCACAGGGGCGGCGTCGAAGGCTTCACCCAGGAAGATCCAGGCGGCGTCGCTGGCGCGCGCCGGCGCGATCGTCGCTCCGGTCAGCACATTCGTAAACGTCAGGTCCGCAAGTGCTGGCGGCAGCATCATCCGTGACGTCTTCCAGCAGTCGCCTCCGAGGGGCTCGACGGCCCCTCCATTCGTGAGCGCGCCGCAGAGCCGCGGCGCGGCGACAACGACGACGTCCTGATTCCCGTCCGATCCACGTGCCGTGCGTGCGAAGGCAACGACCCCGCCCGGGACGGTGACGTCGGCTGCGAGCGGGACGTAGGCGCCGCCGCAGAAGACCCGAGGCAGCTCGCGCCGCAGCCGGAGCCCCGCCGCCGTGATGAGCAGCTTGATCCGCCCGTCCCGCCACGCGCGCAACCGTTCGGTCGTCGCGGCCGCGCGGGCCTTGGAGTCGAGCGCGAGCACGGCGTCCACATCGTCGAGCAACGCGGCCCGGTGCCCGAAATCGACCGGCCGGCGGTTGTCCGGATCGACCATGCTGAGATCCCAGAGCTCGGTTCCCTGGTAGAAGTCCGGTACACCCGGCGAACCGAGCTTGAGCGCGACCTGCGCGAGCGAGTTCAGCATGCCGATACGGGCCACCTTCGCCTGGAATGGCAGGAATGCGTCGAGGAGCTTTGCGCCCGCCGCCCCTTCGAGCGTGCTGCGAACGTAGCCCGTGATCGCGTCCTCGTATGGCTGGTTGGTCGTGAGCCAGCTCGTGTGGGTTTTCGCTTCCCGAGCCGATTTCAGCATGTACTCCGAGAGCCGATCGATGAGTCCAGGGGGCACGGCCCTGACGTCGTCTGCCAGATCGGTCGGCCAGACGCCGACGAGCATCTGGTAGAAGCGATACTCGTCTATCCGATCCGGCGCCGGCTCGTTGTCCACGAGCGAGCGATACGCACGGCCGAGGCGCATCCACCGGGCCACCTGGCGTCCCCATTCGTCGGGCATCTCGGAGAGCACGTCGATGCGCGCCCTGACGTCTTCCCCCATCTTGGTGTCGTGTGTCGCCGTGGCGGTCATCTCGAACGGCCACGAGCCGGCCCGCGCGCTGTTGGCCGCGTGGAAGTCTTCGACCGGCCGGCCGAACCTGGAGGGGTCTCCGCCCACTTCGTTCAGGGAGAGCAGGGCGTTGTAGCGGTAGAAGGTGGTGTCTTCGAGCCCCTTGGCCTGGACCGGGCCGGTGTACTGCTGGAGCTTCATCGCGAAGCGGAGCCGCTCGACGGCCTCGCGCTCGTCCGCGGGCGGATAGCCGTCCCGCCGCTCGCGCCCGGCGGGCGCTGGCTCATCGTGCGGGTCGCGCGGAAGGACGACTTCCCGGAAGAAATCGAAAATAGACGACTCCATGGCAGGGTTGCGGAGTCGTGCCCTGGCGATGGCGCGCGCCACGACGGCGCGATCTTCCATTCGCCACCCCTGCTCGTCCACATACGTGCGGTAGACCGGGAAGCACGCGACGAACTCCGTGATGGCGTCTCGCAGGGCGTCGAGCGTGAAGTCCCTGGATCGACGGTTGTTCTCGGCGATGCGATCGAGCATGTGCGCCAGCACGTTCAGCTCACTCGACATCGCGGTCGAGACGATCAGCCGCTTCGCGCCGTAGAGCACGTCGTCCACCGGCTCAGCGTGGCCAGTGAGCCGTGCGTAGACGCGGCGCACGCGGCGGGCATGCGCCGGATCGACGAACAGGCCGTTGACGTCGTTGAGGAAGTTGTAACCCGTCGTGCCGTGGACCGCCCATCGGTCGGGCAGACGCTCGGTTCCGGAGAGGATTTTCTCGGCCACCACATACAGCGGGCGGGCGGAGCCAGCATCAGGCTGCTCGGGAGGCGGGGGAAGGCTCCACGCCGTGGCTGCGAGATCCTGAAGCCTCCGGAAATAGCCGGCAGGGTCGAAGAGGCCATCCGGATGATCGATGCGGACCGCCTGCACCTTGCCCTCCCGGATGAGCGTGCCGAGGAGCTGATGCGTCGCGTCGAACACCTCCGGGCGCTCCACACGCAGCCCCGCGAGCGTGTTGACGTCGAAGAAGCGGCGGTAGTTGATCTCGTGCGACGCCGTGCGCCAGTACGAGAGCCGGTAGGCCTGACCCTCCAGCAGATCGTGCAACTCGTCGAAGCTGGCCGGTGTTCCCGGCGTGCCGTTGAACCGGCTGACGGCCTGCTCGACGGCGTCGCAAATCGGTGGTGCGTCGGCGCAGATGCGCAGCAGCCGCGCGCGCGCGACCTCCTTCTCGCGCTGCGCCTCGGCCACCTTTCCCGGGTCGGTCTCCGACGACAGCGGAAGGTTCTGCAGAGAGCTGATGATGCTGAGGAATTCGTTGCGGGCCGGGTGCTCGGCCCCGAGCGCGGTGGTCACCGCGGCCGCGGCTGCGCTGTAGAGGCGCGCGGCATCACGCGCGTTGATCGGCAGAATCTGGTCGAAATACGTGAGCGCAACGCCGCCATCGCGGAAGGTGAGCTGCAGCTCGCCGCGCTCGAGCACGTTCCCGTACTGATCCCCGAGGATCGGCAGCAGCAGCTTCGCATGGAGCTCCGTCTTCGCGGGGCTCCAGTCCACGTCAAAAAATGCGGCCGCTGGAGACCCGGGACCGTTCTCGAGCAGGTCGGTCCACCGCGCATTCCCGCTGCCGATGCCCATGTGGTTCGGTACGAAATCGACGATGTGCCCCATGCCGCTCGCGGTGACCGCGGCACAGAACGCCGTGTGGGCTTCGGCTCCGCCGACTTCGGGGCTGATCTCATTGTGGTCGGCGACGTCGTACCCGTGCGTGCTGCCCGGAGCGGCGGTGAAGTACGGCGACGTATAGCAGGCGCCCACGCCCAGACGCGCCAGGTAGGGGACGATGGCCGCGGCGTCGGTGAGGGGAAACTGTTGGTGAACCTGCAGTCGATAGGTGCTGCACGGCACGTAGCGGGGTCGGTCCCCCGCATGCTCGTCCGGCAGGCTCATGCGCGCCCGCCGTGTCCGAGCAGATCGACAATGCCCTGGAGTGGAATGCGCACCCAGTCGGGACGGTTGTTGAGCTCGTAGTTCAGTTCATAAAGCGCCTTGTCGATCACGAACAGTTCCAGTAGCGTGTCGCGCTGCGAGGGTTCCGCCGGGATGAACGGGGCGCCGTCCGCCGACGCGAAGTAGCCGCGCAGGAAGGCGGCCGTCGTCCAGGTCTGCCAGACGCGGGCCCACGGCTCGAGCCGTTCCAGCTCGGTTGGCCTGGAGGCGATGTGGCCGAAGAGCCCCGCGTAGGCGGCGTAGCTGAACGAGCGGATCATCCCCGCCACATCCTTCAGCGGAGACTGTTTCCTCCGCCGCTGCTCGACGGGACGGGCCGGCTCGCCCTCGAAGTCCAGGACGATGTAGTCTCCCTCGGCCCAGAGGACCTGCCCGAGGTGATAGTCGCCATGGACCCGGATCTTCGATGTCGCGAACCCCGGCGCCGGTGCGGCGCCGATCTGCTTGAGGAGCGAATCGCGGGACTGCAGCAGATGCCGGGCGCTCGCCGCGGCCTCCGTGGGCAGCGTGTCGAGGAGCGCTTCGAGACTCTGCAGCGCCTTCTGTGCTTCGGCCGCGGCATCGGACGCGAGGCCCACCAGATCGTCGCTGGTGAACGGCTCCGGCGCAAAGGCCGGGTTCGAGGCGTCCGACGCCAGTGCCAGGTGCATCTCCGACGTGCGCTTGCCGAGGATCTCGGCGCTCGCGATCGAGGGGCCCATGAGGCGACCCACGGCCTCCGGCTCGCGGAGCGCCATGAGCTCGGCATAGCGTGCGGCTGGCGGCGCATCGGGCGGCGGCGTCGTTCCGACCTCCTCGTAAAAGCGCTGGACCTCGTGGGTCGCCTGTGTCCAGCCG
>JANPJN010000759.1:0-2744 GCA_031425515.1 Acidobacteriota bacterium
GGTCTGCAGTCACCTGAGGCCGCGCTGGCCGTGTATCGCCGGCGCTATCCGGGCGCGTCGGAGGACATCGAGAAGGCGCATGTCGTGGGTTGGGCGAGCAACCCCTGGGCGTCGGCGTGCGAGACGACGTCGTACGGCCCAGGCCAGCTCGCCAGGTTCTGGCCGACGCTCATCGAACCGCACGGCCGCATTCACTTCGTCGGCGCGTACGCGGACAACCTCAATTGGGGAATGGAAGCGGCGACCCGATCCGCCTACCGCGTGTCGCAGGCGATCGGCCGGGCGTGAGGCCGAGGAGGGCTCATTGCGGGGGGCCAAGACGGCGATCGCGCCGCGGTCGGCTCCGGATATCCCGGACGCGACCCTGCCGGATCGAAGGGTGGCCACAGACGAGCGTCGCTGCACTGGCTGTTGTCGCGGCGCTGCTGGCAGGCGGGGCGTGCAATCCGGCGCCGGCGACCCCCGTATCCGCGGTGTCGCCCTCTCAACCTTCCACCGCCGCGCGGCTGGCGCTCACGGCCCTCCGCGCGGACGGCCGTTTCTTCGCGAACGAGGCCGGCTCGTTTCGCCCGCGGTTCGCGTCAGCCCTGGCCCTGCTCACGAAACCACCGGCGGCGCGTGGCGCAGTGCTCGACGAGCTCTCGAGCCTCGGCTTCAATGGCGTCCGGATCTTTGCCGGCGCGCTGACATGGGCCGGACAGACGCCGGAGCTCGCCCGCGCGCGCGTGCCCGAGGTCCTCGCCGAAGCCGCCGCCCGCGGGCTCTACGTCATGGTCGTCGCGAACACCGACAGCGCGACCGGGTACGACGTGGCTTCCCACACCCGCGCCGTGGCCGCGGAGTGCGGGGGCGCGCCCTCGTGCGTGCTCGAGCTCGCCAACGAGGTGGGCCATCCCACTCAGAGTCGCCTGGTCAACGACCCAGAGCAGATGCGCCGCCTGGGCCGCACGGTCGTGCCCGCGGGCCTGCTGTGGACCATCGGGGCCGCCCTGGGGCAGGACGTGGCGATCGATGGCCGATATCCCACCGACGGCGGCGGCTTCAACACCGCCCACCTTGCCCGTGGGGGCGATCGGTGGCACCAGGTCGTCCGCCTCCGCGAGCTCGCCGCGCTGGGAGAGGCGACCGGCACACCCGTCATGAGCGGAGAGCCGATCGGCGCCGCGGAAGGAACGATTCCCGGTCGGCGCGAATCGGACGCCGGATTCTTCTTCGCCATGGGCGCACTCTGCCGCGGCTTCGACATTGGATGCGTGTGGCACTCGGAGGCCGGTCTTCGCGGCGAGCGGCTCGGGCCGGTACAGCGGCGGGCGGCGGAGGCATTCGTGGACGGATGGCGGGCGCTGGACGGCGACACCCGATGGACCTTCAAGGACGCAGGTGAGAGCGACGCTCCCGTGGCGGCCACGGACCGCAGCCGCGTCGTCCGCGCCTGGTCCTTCGTCGAGGGGCGCCGCGGCCTGACCGTGCTCGTCGGTGTGACCGGCGAGCCGGCGCTGCGCTGGGCGAACGGCTGGATTGAGCGGGGAGAGGTCCCGGCGAGACCCGGGGTCCGGGTGCTGCGCATCAGCCGCTGATGCGAGCGGACGGAAGAGCGAAGAGCCGGCAGGGTGAACCCTGCCGGCTCTTCGTGCGATCAGAAGAGGAACTTCACCGTGACGAAGCCGCGGCGCCCCTGTTCGAACAGGTCGGCCATGCCGTAGCGCGGGTCGTAGGCGCGAGCGGCACCGTCGGTGGTGCCGTTGATGAGCGCGACGTAGTCGTAGCCCTTCGACAGATCGACGTCGTGCAGGTCGATGAAGGAGGACTGCCGGTCGGGGATGATGGCTCCTTTGTTCAGGTAGTTGAAGATGTGCCGCGCGGTCTGCTGGTCGAAGACGTTCAGCACGTTCAGCTCGACGCGCAGGCGCTTGCGGCCCGTCAGTCCCAGCTCGTGGCTCACGAGCAGGTCCGTCCGGTAGAGCGCGGGGGTCCGCTTGCCGCGCGTGACCTGGCCGTTCTCGTAGAAGCCGTTACGCCCCTCGACGAAGAGATCTGCACTGTTCGTGGACGTCACGTAGGTGTAGACCGGCGTGCCGCTGCCGCCGTAGAAGAACGCGCCAACCTGCGTGCCGAACGGCAGATCGTACGATCCGTACAGCTTGGCGACGTGCGGGCGGTCGGTCGCGAGCCGGCCCATCAGCCCGACATTGCCGTTGGAGTCCCACAACAGTTCGTCGAGGTCCCACGCACGGTTGGTGTTGCCGCCCGGGCGCGCGATGCTGCCGGCCTGCTGCTGCGCCGTGCTCGAGCTTCCGCCGGTCGTCGGCGTCGTGACTTCGTCGGACGAGGCGAGGCCCGAGTAGTTGCCATACAGCCGGCTGAAGGTGTAATTCGCGCTGAGGAACCAGCGGTTCGCGAGGCGGCGGCTGTAGCCGAGCTCCAGCGCGTCGTAGGTGCGCTTGGGCCGCGGCGTCGCGAAGCCCAATGCCGTGCCGCCGGTCGGATACTGCAGCGCGCTCAGGCCGCTGCCCGGATTCCCGATCACGTAGCCCTCGTCGCCTGTCGGCGTCAGGAAGCCGATGTCCTCGATCGTGTCGAGCAGATCGTTGTGGATGACGTGCGCCGTCAGCACGCTGTTGCGACCGAGCTGGAGCTCGACGCCGCCGCTGGCGCTCGACTGCCGCATCGGCTTGATGTCCGGATCCACCTCCGCCTGGAAGCGGCGGTCACGGCACGAGCCCGGCGTGATCCACAGATCGCGG
>JANPJN010000760.1:0-4414 GCA_031425515.1 Acidobacteriota bacterium
CAGCCCGCTCTCGGGGGCCAACGACGAGCGGTGGGGTCCGCGCTTCCCGGACATGACGGAGGCCTACTCCCGCCGGCTCCGACAGGTCGCGGACGCCGCTTCCGCCGCGAGCGGCGTCGCGGTGGCGCACGGCATCTACGCGGCGATGCACGGCCCGAGCTACGAGACGCCGGCCGAGATCCGGTTTCTGCGCACCATCGGCGCCGACGCCGTCGGCATGTCCACCGTACCCGAGACGCTGGTCGCGCGGCACATGGGGATGGACGTGCTGGGCATCTCGTGCATCACCAATCCGGCTGCCGGCGTGCTGCCGCAGCCGCTCGTCCACGACGAGGTGATGGAGGTCGCGCGGCGTGTGCGCGCCGAGTTCTCCGCGCTCCTGGAGGCCACGATTGGGCGCATCTGACAAGGGGGGGAACCGGACTCGCGCGCTGCCGAGCCGCGGTGCCGAGCGTCGTCTTGGCGCCGATCGGCGCGCCACGCCGACGCGTGCGCCCGCGGTCGCCGAGGTCTCCGAACGCCGGGGTGACGCCCGGCGACGCGGCCAGGAGCGGCGTAACGAACAGGGATGGGAGATCGTCTCGCTCGACCTCGGGCCCGGCGAGAGCGCCGCGGAAGAAGGGGTGCTGCTGGCCGCCGCGGTCGATGCGCGCACCCACGCGCAGGCGCACTACTCCCACTTCAAGGTCGGCGCGGCGCTCGAGACGGACGCGGGCCGGATCATCGGCGGGTGCAATATCGAGAACGCGACCTACGGGCTCACGCTCTGCGCTGAGCGAGTCGCCCTCGTCAAGGCACTCTCGGACGGCGACGCGGTCTTCACCCGCATCGCGGTGGTGGCCGACACCGAGGCGCCGACCCCTCCGTGCGGCCCCTGCCGGCAACTCCTCTGGGAGTATTGCGGCGACATCGATATCATTCTCGGAAACCTCGACGGCCCGACCGCGCGCTACCGGCTCTCCGCGCTGCTGCCGATGCCGTTCGACCGGCGCCTACTGGGATAACACACATGCTTCCGACGATTGACTGGCAGGACGACGTGATTGTGATGGTGGATCAGCGCAAGCTGCCATCGCAGGAAGTGTATCTGCGCTGCCGCAGCGCGCAGGAAGTCGCGAAGGCGATTCGCACCATGGTGATCCGGGGGGCCCCGGCGATCGGGGTCGCGGCGGCGATGGGGCTGGCGCTGGGCGCGCGCCGCAGCACGGCGAAAGGCACGCGGCAGTTCGCGGTCGAGTTCCAGAAGACGTGCGACATGATGGCGGCCACCCGGCCCACGGCGGTCAACCTGTTCTGGGCGATCGACCGGATGAAGGCGGCGTTCGCCGCCGGAGTGGAGGCGGGAGAGTCCACGGAGGAGGTGGCGCGCCGGCTCGAGCGCGAGGCCCGCGCGATCCACGACGAGGATGTCGCCAACTGCCGGCTGATGGGCGGGATTGGCGCGGCGGTCGTCCCGGACGGCGCGCGCGTGCTGACCCACTGCAATGCCGGGGCGCTCGCCACTGCCGGTTACGGATCGGCGCTCGGCGTGATCCGCGCGGCGGTCGAGCAGGGCAAGAAGATCGCGGTGTTCGCCGACGAGACGCGCCCCTTCATGCAGGGGGCGAGGCTGACCGCCTGGGAGCTGCTGCGCGACGGCATCAGCACGACCGTCATCACCGAGAGCATGGCGGGGCCGCTGATGCGCAACGGCGAAATCGACGTCATCGTCGTCGGGGCGGACCGGATTGCCGCCAACGGCGATACGGCGAACAAGATCGGGACCTACACCGTGGCGGTCCTCGCGCACGAGCACAAGCTGCCGTTCTACGTGGCGGCGCCGATCTCCACGATCGACCTGGCCACGCCCGACGGCGATCACATTCCCATCGAGGAGCGCGACCAGCGCGAGGTCACGCACCTCGGCACGTCGCGCGTGACGCCCATCGGCGCGCTCATCCGCAACCCGGCGTTCGACATCACGCCGCACCGCTACATCACCGGCATCATCACCGAGCGGGGCATTCTGACCGCCCCGTTTCAGGACTCCTTGCGCTTGGCGCTCGAGGGCGCGGCCCCGATCCGGTAGCGGCCGTCCGCCGATGCACCTGCTCGCCATCGAAACGTCCTGCGACGAGACGGCCGCCGCGGTCGTCGAGGAGACCGGCGACGCCGCGCGTCCGTGGCGCCTCCGGTCGAGCATCGTGGCGTCCCAGGCGGCGATCCATCGGGAGTGGGGGGGCGTCGTGCCCGAGCTCGCGTCGCGGCAGCACGTGCGCGACGTGTGCGGAGTCGTGGACGCGGCGCTGGCCGACGCCTCGCTGACGATCGAGGATCTCGGGGCCGTGGGGGTCACGCAGGGGCCGGGCCTCGTGGGGTCGCTGCTCGTCGGCGTGGCGTTCGCCAAGGCCCTCGCCTGGTCGAGGGGACTACCGATCGTGCCCGTGCACCACCTTGCCGGCCACATCGAGTCGCTCACGCTGGCGCACGGCGAGCTGCCGCTGCCGGCGGCAATCCTCGTCGTGTCGGGAGGGCATACGAGCCTGTATCTCGTCCGCGAGCCCGGGCGGTACCGCGTGATCGGCCGGACGCGGGATGATGCGGCGGGGGAAGCGTACGACAAGGTGGCCAAGCTGCTGGGGCTCGGGTATCCGGGCGGGCCGGCCATCGATCGCGCGGCGAAACAGGGAAACGATCGGGCCTACGACTTTCCGGTCACGCGGCTCACGCATGCCGATCGACGCGGGCAGGGGGCGACCGGCGACGGGGTCCTGCCGCCCGACATCGCCCGGCGCGTGGACTTCAGCTTCAGCGGGCTCAAGACCGCGGTGCTGCGCGTCGTGCGGGCGCGCACCGGCGCCGGGCCCGGCGGCACGGCGGGCTCGTCCGACCAGGCCGGGGCCGTGCTGCCGGCCGGAGAGATTGCCGACATCAGCGCCAGCTTCCAGCGGGCGGTCGTCGGCGCGCTGCTGGATCGCACGTTCGAGGCGGCGCGGTGGCTCGAGGCGCGGAGCGTCGGCATTGCCGGAGGCGTGTCGGCGAACAGCCGGCTGCGCAGCGACGCCGAGACCAGGGGCGCGCAGTACGGGATCCCCGTGTTCATTCCGCCCATCGCGCTGTCCACCGACAACGCCGCCATGATCGGCGCCGCCGCGCTGCGCCGCTACCGGATGGAGGGACCAGGCGCCTGGAACTTCAACGCCGAAGCCGCACTCGACCTGCAGCCGATAGCCGATAGCTGACAGCCGATAGCTGATATAAGAGTCACCGCGTGGATCTATCGAGAGAAGCGGCCTGGGCGCTCGTGACGGAATACACGCAGAGCGAGAGCCTGCGCAAGCACATGCTCGCCGTCGAGGCGTCGGTGCGCGGGTATGCCCGGCTGTGGCGTGAGCCCGAAGAGGACTGGGCCGTGGTGGCGCTTCTGCACGACTTCGACTACGAACGCTTCCCCGACCAGCAGAACCATCCCTTTCGCGGCGTCGAGATCCTGACCGCGGCCGGGTACCCCGAGTGGGTCACGCGGGCCATCCTGTCGCACGCGGATTATTCGGGCGTGCCCCGGGAGTCCCGCCTCGAGCGGGCGCTCTTTGCCTGCGACGAGATGTCGGGCTTCGTCACGGCCTGCGCGCTCGTCCGGCCGTCGAAGAGCGTGCTGGATCTGGAGGCCGCCTCGGTCGTCAAGCGGATGAAGGACAAAGCGTTCGCCCGTGCGGTCTCGCGCGACGATCTGCACCGCGGCGCGGAGGAAATCGGTCTCCCGCTTGCGGAGCACGTCGGCAACGTCATCGCCTTCATGCGCGAGCGCGCCGACGCGCTCGGGCTGCGTGGAACCCTCTGAGCCCTCCCATCCGTATAAGCAAACACTTGGACCCCATCACCCCCGCGCAGCCGCCTCCCCCCGCCGCCGCCCCGTCGTCGCCGGTCGTGCACCTCGACGCCGTCACGGTCATCTACGGGGCCAATCGGGCGCTCAAGGAAGTCAGCGCGCGATTCGAGGGGGGGGCCGTCGGGCTGCTTGGCCCCAACGGCGCCGGTAAGAGCACGATGCTCAAGGCGCTGCTCGGCTTCATCAAGCCGGAGTCAGGCCGGATGACGGTCCTCGGGCTCGACGTCGCGAAGCACCCGCTCGAGATCCGCGCCCGCCTCGGCTACATGCCGGAGAGCGACTCGCACATTCCCGGCATGAATGCCGTGTCCTTTGTCGCCTACTGCGGCCAGCTCGCCGGCCTGCCCGCCGTGGACGCCATGCAGCGTGCGCACGAGGTCCTCTACTATGTCGGCCTCGGCGAGGCCCGCTACCGGAACGTCGAGACCTACTCGACCGGCATGAAGCAGCGCATCAAGCTCGCGCAGGCGCTCGTCCACGACCCCGATCTGCTGTTCCTCGACGAGCCGACCAACGGCATGGACCCGAAGGGGCGCGACGAGATGC
>JANPJN010000761.1:0-1509 GCA_031425515.1 Acidobacteriota bacterium
CGGGAGCAGTTCGCCGCCTACAAATATCCCCGGCTGGTGGAGTTCCGGGAGCGCCTGCCGATGACGGCGTCGGGCAAAGTCTTGAAGCGGGAGCTGAAGAGCCCGTCGCCCTCCCACTGACGCCGCCAACTTAAGCTCAGCCGTTTGCCCCGCTCTGTTTGCCTGTATGAAGGCGCGTGCGCTATATTCCGTCGCAGATGGCAATCGCGCCACCATTCCACCCCATTGATCAGGCAGCCCCCTCAGCCCTCCCGCCGCCCGCATCCCACACCGATGACTGACCGTCCGGAACCACTCGTGCTGGTCGTCGAGGATTATCAGGACGCGCGCGAGATGTATGCGGCGTACCTGCAGTTCTCCGGCTATCGGGTGGCCGAGGCGAGTGACGGGGAGCAGGCGATCCAGCGGACGCTGGAGTTGATGCCGGACATCATCCTGATGGATCTCGCGCTGCCGAAGATGGATGGTTGGGAAGCGACGCGCTGGCTCAAGTCGGACCCGCGCACGAAGCACATTCCCATCGTGGCGCTGACGGGGCACGCCCTGCCCGTGCATGCCGAGACGGCGCGGCAGGTGGGGTGCGACGGCTTCGTGACGAAGCCGTGCCTGCCGGACGCACTGGTCGCCGAAATCCGGCGGATGCTGGATGCCCGGCGCGCGGCCGGCGAAGCGTCGGCCTCCACGCCTGCTCCGTAACGTCGCCGCGTCAGCGAAATCCTTCCGATCAGGGCGCAGCCGGAAAGGCGTAGCAGCCGGGCGTGGCCAGCACACGGCCGTCCCGCGTGAAGAAGAAACTCGTCGGCGCGATGATGCCCGCTGACCGGAACTGCAACGTCCGGCGCTTCTCTCCGGTCGCGTCGTAGACGTAGGTCACGGGCGCCACCAGGGAAATCCAGAGACGGCCCTGCGGATCGACCGCCGCCGTCCGGATCATCGACGGCACGAGGGGAATCTCGCCGTCGGCGGTCTTGCGGCGAGGCCATGCGCGGGGCATCTCCCGGAGATACGCGTCCACCTCGGGCCCCTCGACGTGCCGCTCGAACTGCAGTGTGCCCGCGGCATCGTACTTGCGGAACATCGGCACACCGGTCAGGAACACGAAGAAGGATCCGCCGTCGGCGGCCGGCAGCGGCATCCCGACATTGAGCGCCTCGTGAACGGCCCGGTCGCGCTCCTGCCCGGTCGGCCGCAGTTCGCCGAACGATCGCCGCGGCGTGCCGGTCGCGTCGTACTCGGCCACGAGCGCCCCGCTGTCCGGCTGGCTGATGAAGATGCTGCGCCCCGTATACTCCAGCGTGCCCAGCCCGCTCAGCGCGACATCCCCGAGCGTGATGAGCGGCACCGGCCGCCCCTGCATCAGGAACCCTCCCAGCGGATTGCCGGACTCCAGGAAGATCTGCACACGGCGGGAGTCCCCCGGCGCGTCGGCCACCACGAACGTGCCGTCCGGCGCCGAATCGAAGGCCGTCGGCCGGATGATGCGGCCGGCCTCGCCTCCGATCTGCACGA
>JANPJN010000762.1:0-1961 GCA_031425515.1 Acidobacteriota bacterium
TCGCGGTCGGGCTGCTCGAAGCGGCCGCGACACTGGGGGTGTTCGTCTGGGCCCTGCACGCGCGCGGGCTGTCGGAGGCGAGGAGCCTCGCGTTTTCCGTGCTGGTGTTCGGCGAGCTGTTCAGAGCCTTCGCGGCGCGAAGCACCACCAGGGTGTTCTGGGAAGTCGGAGCGTTCACGAACCTGCGGCTGCTGGGCGTGGTCGTGGTCTCGATACTCGTGCAGCTCGGACTCCTCTACATCCCGGCTGCCCGAGCCGTGTTCGAGACCGAACCGCTCCCGGCGGCGGACTGCGCGCTGGCGCTGCTGGTGGCGCTGGGGCCGGTGACGATTATCGAGGTGTCGAAGCTTGTCCGCCGGTGGAGCAACTCCGGGGCCGGCCATGGTTCAAATGTTGGTCATGACGCGACCTAGCGTGTAATCCCGGGGCGACGGGACTACCCGTCCGTGCGCAGGCGCGGCTGCGGGGAGACACCGCCCTGGCGGTCAGCCCGGGTGCTCCGGCGCAGCACGAGTGCGCCGACGGTCCCCGCCAGCAGGGAGCCACCGAGAATCCCGATTTTTGCGGAGTCGAGCAGGTCGGCTTCTACGAACGCCAGGTTCGCGATGAAGAGCGACATCGTGAACCCGATGCCACCGAGCCACGCGCAGCCGTGAAGCGTGGTCCAGCTGACGCCGGCGGGCAGCGCCGCAAGCCGCAGCCGGACCGCGAGCCACGCGGCGCCGGTAATGCCCAGCGGCTTGCCCGCGACAAGTCCGAGGATCACCGCGAAGGTCACCCGGCCGCCCGACGATCCGCTCAGGGCGACCCCGGCATTCGACAGGGCGAAGAGCGGCATCACCACGAAGGCCGAGAACCTGTGGAGCGCATGCTCCAGACGCAGCAGCGGAGCCGTGACCGCCTCGCTGGCGCGCTCGAGTCCGAAGATGGCCTCCTGCTGGCCCTTGCTCGTCAGGACGATCCGATCGCCACTCTCGGTCCGATCGAAGAGCCCCAGCAGCTCCCGGGCGGTCGCCGAGTACTCCGCGGCATCGATGCGCGTCCGGGTCGGAATCACGAACGCCAGGAGCACGCCCGCGATCGTCGCGTGCAGTCCGGACGCGTGCACGAAGAACCACAGCGCGAGACCAAGCAGCAGATAGGGCGTCAGGCGCCGGATGCGCAAGAGGTTGCAGGCGAGGAGCAGCATGAACACGACGCCGGCCATGCCGAGTGCCCCCCAGGCGAGCTCGCGCGTATACACGAGCGCGATGACCAGCACCGCCCCCATGTCGTCCACGATGGCGAGGGCGGCCAGGAAGATCTTGAGCCCGCCCGGCGCGCGGGGCGCCACGATCGCCAGCGTGCCCAGGGCGAAGGCGATGTCGGTCGCCATGGGAATCGCCCACCCCCGCACCTCCCCGCCGGCCGCGGTTACCATTAAATAGATCGTCGCCGGGACCACCATGCCGCCGATCGCCCCCGCGATCGGGAGGGCCGCCTGGCGCGGAGACGACAACTCCCCCGCCAGTACCTCCCGCTTGATCTCCAGACCGACGAGAAGGAAGAACACCGCCATCAGGCCGTCGTTGATCCACTGATGGAGGGTCAGCGACACGGCATGCGCGCCAGCGGCGAGGACGATGGGGGTGTTCCAGAGGTGATGCCAGGCGTCGGCCCACGGCGAATTGGCCGCCCCGAGGGCGGCGCCCGCGCAGACGACGAGCAGCACGCCTGCGGCCGCCTCGGTCTGGAAGAACTCCTGAAACGGACTCGAAGGGCCCGCGTCGTCTGCCACGCCGGTCATCGCTTCACTCTCTCATGGCGCGTGCTCCCCTGCCAACCTCGTGGCCATATACTGCCCGCATGCCGCTCAGACTCGGCCTGCTCCTGGTGATGCTCGGCCTCCTGCCGGGGTCGACTCCCCCTTCAGTGCAGGGCGTCGCCGACCGGTTCGTGCTCCCGGACGACCTCCAGATCGA
>JANPJN010000763.1:0-1658 GCA_031425515.1 Acidobacteriota bacterium
TTCAAGTACGCGATCGCCGGGCCGACACGCCGGCCGCCCGCCAGCTCCGCCTCGGCGCGCCGTACGAGCTCGAGCTGATCGACGTGATCGACATCGACGCCGAACTGCTTCATCCACTGCGCCGGATCGATCACGGTCGTATCGATGCCGAGCGACCGTCCCCCAATCAGGCAGTAGGTGAGCCCGCGCAGCCGCCGTGCCGCCGCCACGGCCACGATCTGGGACCGCAGCCGTCCAAAGACCCCGTCGTCCGCGATATCGCCAAAGCTCTTGGTGAACGGGATGCCCGCCTGGTCCAGTGACCCGGAATTCGCAAGCATCCCGACGAGGCCAGGATATTGCGGGTTCACGTTCGAGAACATGACGATCGGCTGCGGGCAGAACTGCGCCGCGACGCGCGCGTACTGCGGCCAGGCCCAGACGGAGAAATTGAAGACGACGACGTCCACGCCTGCGGCTGCCATGCGGCGCCCGTTGCGGACGGCGATGTCGTTCTGCCAGACCACCTCGTCGCCCGTCACGACGTCGAAGCCCGCCGCCTCGAGGCGGTTGACGAGCTGCTCGCGGAACTGCCGGTTGATCGGCTCGAGCGGCGACTGGAGAAACTGGCGTCCGTCTCCGAAGTCGAGAACGCCGACGCGGACCTTTCGTAGCTGGAGATGCTCGAGCACTGGTCTAGGACCCCTTGACCCACGCCACGTTGAAGTGGGCGTGCTTGATGGACTTGCGCGCGAGGCGCTTCTCGGAATCCGGCGTCACTGACCCCGGCGGCACGAAGTAGCTGTAGGTCGCGTGCAGCGTGCCGTCGGACGCCTGGATGATCGACGGGTAATGATATTGGCCGCGCCGCTGGTCGTCGGCGGGGTCAGGGTCGCGCTCGAGCTGGCGCGTCCAGGGCCACGTCCGTCCCTCGTCTTCCGACAGCGACACCGCGAGGCTGTACCGGTCGCGCTCGAGATCGTTGTAGATCATCGCCCACGTGCCGTCCTTCAGCACCAGCACTTCCGCGCCTGTGCCGGGGTTCAGCAGCTCGCTGTCTTCCACCTGGCTCCACGTTTCGCCGCGATCGGTCGATCGGCTCATCATCAGGCGCTTGGGCGCGGGGCCGTTGTCGCGCATGTAGGCGACGAGCGTCCCGTCCTTCTTCCGCGCCAGCGTCGGCTGGATGTTCCCCAGCCCCACGATCGGCGTGCTCGTCTTCCACGTCGCGCCCCAGTCGTCCGAGATCGCCATCAGCGAGAAGCTGAAGCCGTCGGAGTAAAGGGGGACGATGATGCGGGTGCCGTCGATGACCTGGGGATGCGCGCGCGTCATCCAGCCGAGGCGGCGGTACAGCTTGTCGGCCGCGTGCGCCTTCATCTCCTCGAGATAGCGCGTGCCCCCCTCGGTCTTCGGCGCCGCGGCCAGCAGGCGATCCGCTTCGCGGTTGACCGTCTGCGCGAACTCGTCCCCCGGGGTCACGTGCAGGACCTCGGAGGTCTCCCACACCGGCGCGCCGGCGCCGGTGAACTTCGAGGCGATCTTGTACTTCATGAGCGCCGTGTGCCATTCGTTGGCGAGAATCGTCGGCCAGAGGAGCCACAGGCGGTCCTTCGGGTCCACGAAGATCGTGGCGTTCGTGTCCGGATACCCCGGCGTGTCGGCCATCAGGAACGGCG
>JANPJN010000764.1:0-12136 GCA_031425515.1 Acidobacteriota bacterium
CAGGCGCGAGGTAGACGCAATAGATTTTGTCGTCGGTCACGTAGCTCTGGACCCACTGCACCGCGGGCAGCCCCTCCAGCACGGCGCACGACTTCTGCGAGATCCCCTGGAGCTCGGCCGCCGAGAGCTTGCCCGCACCTGGAATTTCCCGTTCGATCACGAACTTCGGCATCGATCCCTCCTGTTGGATGGCCATCCTATGTCCCATCGCCCGTCCGACGCAAGGGTGCAATGGTAATCGCCCGGGTCGTCTCCCCCTGGTCCTCGAACCTGATGTGCCAGGCCGCCGGTGGCGCATCCTCCCAGCGATCCGCCCACTCCACCGCCAGCACCCCGTCGGCCGAAATCTCCTCGAGACCCAGATCCGCCACCTCCGCCGGGGCCAGCCGGTACAGGTCGGCGTGGAACAGGGTGAGGCGGCCCGGGTATTCCTGCACGAGCGTGAACGTCGGGCTCGTGACCGCGTCGGCGGGCGCGCCGAGGCCCTGCGCCAGGCCCCGCACGAAGGCGGTCTTGCCGGCGCCGAGGTCGCCCACGAGGAGGATGACGTCCCCCGCGCTGACCCGCGCGGCGAAGGCCTCGCCGGCGGCCGTCGTCTCCGCCTCGCCCGTCGTCAGAATGCTGAGCGGGTCCGTGCCTGGCGCCTGGCTCATTCCGCCTGCCGCTTGACGCGGCGCCGCGCGGTCAGTTCCATGACGGCATCGCCCAGACGTGATGCGATGTCGCCGGCGATGAGCGCCACCTCCCCCTCGTCTGCTTCGGCGAGGTCGCCGGCGCTGCCGTGAAGGTAGACGGCCAGCTTGCAGGCCGCCTCGGCATCGAGCAGTTGCGCGAACCAGGCGGCAATCATTCCCGTCAACAGGTCGCCGGTCCCGCCGGTCGCCATGCCGGAGTTGCCGGTCAGGTTGATGAAGGCGCGGCCGTCCGGCCCTGCGACGATGGTGCGGTGCCCCTTGAGCACGACATGGACCCGATGCGCCGCCGCGAACTCAGTGGCGTGGCGGAGCCGGTCCCCCTGCACCTGTTCGATCGTCATGTTCAGGAGGCGCGCCATCTCCCCGGGATGGGGCGTGATGACGACATCGACGCCGTCGCGGCCCACGAGCCGTTCCGGCTCTCCGACAAACGCGTTCAGCGCGTCGGCATCCAGCACGAGCGGCGCGCCGGACCGCTCGAGGAGCCCCTGCACGAACGCCGCGGTGCCGGGAGACTGGCCGAGGCCAGGGCCCACCGCGATCACGTCAGCCTTGATCTCGAGCACGCGCTCGAGCGCCGAGAAGTCCACGGTGCCCGAGACCGTCTCGTCGAGCGGCTCGGTCATGTACTCCGGCGCGAGCGCCGCCACCATCGGCAGGCACGATCGGGGCGTCGCAATCGTCACGAGGCCCGCGCCCGATCGCAGCGCGCCCATGGCCGCGAGATGCGCCGCGCCGGCTCGGCCGAACGATCCCGCAATGACCAGGACACGGCCGAAGTCCCCTTTGTGGGAGTCGGCGACGCGCGCCGGCACGAGGTCGCGCATCCGCTCGCGTGTGAGGATCTCGATGTGCGGCCCCGGCACGTCGTCCAGGATCGGCAGCGGGATGCCGATGTCGGCGATGACGAGATCTCCGGCATGCGCGTCGGCCGGCGGGAGAATCAGCGGCAGCTTCGGCGCCGCAATCGTGACCGTCATCGTCGCATCGATGGCTTCCCCCTGGACCTCGTGCGTGTCGGCGGAGACGCCGGTCGGCAGATCGATCGCGACGACCGGAAGCCCGAGGCCGTTGACGTCGGCCACGACCGTCTCGAGCAGTCCGCTCAACTGGCCGTGAAAGCCGGTGCCGAGGATCGCGTCCACGATCAGCTCGCACTGGGAGATCTCGCTGAAGTGCAGCTCCCACTCCTGCGCGCTGGTGATCTCGACGACGGTGAGGCCGATGCGGCCGAGGACTTCGAGATTGAGTCGCGCATCGCCGCGTACGTCCGAGACGCTGCCGAGCAGGAAGACCGAGGTCTCGATGCCGCGCTGCACGAGCGTGCGCGCGATGACGAAGCCGTCGCCGCCGTTACTGCCGCGCCCGCAGATCACGCCGACGTGGCTCGTCGCGAGATCCTCGAAGGCCGCCTCCATGGCGGCGACGGCCTGGCGGCCGGCGTTCTCCATGAGGACGATCGACGGGATGCCGATGTCGTCGATCGTGCGGCGATCGGCCTCGCGCATCTGCTGGGTGTTGAGCACGCGCATCGGGGCGAGCGTACTGCGTGTGCTAGACTGCCGTCAACGACGGCACGCGAGGTGTGCCGCCCGCAGAGAGCGAGCCAGAGCGATGCCGATTCGCGGCGCGGTGTACGTCAATGGCCGGATCACCCCCGCGGACGCCGCGGTGATCCCGGTCTACGATCACGGGTTCATGTACGGCGAGGGCATCTACGAAACGCTGCGGACCTACGAGGGTGTGCCGTTCCTGTTCGACCGTCATGCGGCGCGGCTGCGGGCGTCGGCCGCGCACCTGCGACTCGACGTGCCCTTCACCGATGCGGATCTGCTCGGATGGATCGAGGAAACCACCGCCGCAGCCGGCGAGTTGCGGGAGGCGTACATCCGCGTCCTCCTGACGCGGGGCGTCGGCGAGCTCACCTACGACGTCACCGCGACCCCCGTGCCGTCGCTCGTGATCATCGTGAAGCCGCTCGACGAGCCGCCCGCCCGGATCCTCGAAGAGGGCATCGCCATCTCGCTCGTCTCGACCCTGCGCAACCATCCAGGCTCGGTCAACCCGATCATCAAGTCGAACAACCTGCTGAACAACGCCCTCGCGATGCAGGAGGCGAACCGCCGCGGCGCCGAAGAGGGCCTGATGTGCAACTATCGCGGCGAGCTCTCCGAGTGTTCGCAGGCGAACATCTTTCTCGTGCAGGACGGAGTCGCGACGACACCGCGGTCCGAGGCGGGGCTGCTCGAGGGCATCACCCGCGCGTTCCTGTTCGACGTGGGCGGGGAAATCGGCGTGGAGGTGCGGAGCGGAACGCTGCGGCCGGAGGATCTCGCGACGGCCGACGAGGCGTTCATCACGAGCACGACCCGTGAGTTGAGCCCCGTCACCCGGATCGACGACCGGCCTGTCGGCAGCGGCCGGCCTGGCCCCGTGACCCTGCGGCTGCTGGAGGCCTACCGGAAGCGGGCGCGCGAGGTCAGCCGTCCAGCAGGGACGTCCAGCCCCGCGTCATGAGCGCAGCGTCACGGCCGGCGCCGCGAGTCTGTAGAGCATCTCCCCCGCCCGGCTGACCACGAGGTCCTGCCGTCCCTCCCGCGCCCACGTCTTCGGGTCAATCGTCGCCGGGTCGAGGTAGCCGAGGTTGATCCGCTCGCAGCGCTCGCGCGGAATGCTGGTAGCCAGCGTGACCTGGATGCGCGGCCGTTCGACGCCGGTCGCGGCATCGTACGTCCCGAGCCCTTTGACGTGCGTCGAGTGCGCGAGAATCCCCCACGGATAGCCCGAGAACCGATCCCACTGCCCGAGGAAGTAGTCGCGGCAGTGGTAGCCGATCTGGTCGATCAGATGGCCGTGCACGTAGCTCACCTCGTCGATGTGCGGGGCGTACACGATCACTTCCCCGCCGTCGGCGACGACCGGCTCGGTCTTGTAGGCCCCCTTGGCGCCCGTCCAGAGATCGTCGTACATCGATGGCATCACGGCCAGCACGCGCTCGAACGGGCGCTCGACGAAGAGCACGTGCCGCCGCCGCGAGAGCTCCGCAGCCGCGCGCCAGGCCTCGTGGGGATCGCCGCAGTAGAGGCCGGCGGTGCCGTCGTGGGTGACGACGAGCGCGAGGAGCGAGAGCGGGGTGGGCAGGAGCGCGGCCGCCTGATTGATGATGGCCCGGACCGGCGTGTCGATCGTGCCGATCACGTCGGAGCTCGTGATGAGTGCGCCGAGCCAGTGCGTGAAGTGGATGATCTCGGGCGCCGCAATCCCCGGAAAGAGATACTTCGTGCCGCCCGAGAAGCCGACGACTTCGTGCGGGAAGACGGGCCCGCAGATGATCACGTGGTCGTACTCTGTCGCGAGCCGGTTGAGGGCCACCGGTACGTCCTGCCGGAGACGCCCTTCCGTCACGTCGGCCACGACGCTGGCCGGGATCGTCCCGAGCTGAACGAACGTGGCAGGATCGTCCCAGCGGTGATTGAAAATCCGGCGCGCGCCCGCACGTCCGTCCACCACCGGCCGTCCGACGAGCGCGCTCAACTGCCGATCGTCCATGGGCGAGTGGGTGCCGAGCGCGACGAGGTAGTCGAGCGCGGCGACCCGGCCGCCGAGCTCCCGCTCCAGGATGTCGCACATCACCGGCAACGGCATCGTCCGCGTGCCGTCCGGGACGATGACCAGCACACGCCGACCGTCCACGGCCAGCGGCGCGAGGCCCTCGGCCGCGATGCCGGCCATGTCCTGGGGCGTCAGGTAGCCGGTGTCGAGCCCCCGTCCAGTGATACTCATCGCATTACCTCGGTGCCGTGCCGGAGGCCTTCACGATCTCCAGCAGCTCGGGATCGGTCCACGGCCGCGTGCGCGTCGTCGTGAGCGAGCGGACCGACTGCACCACGGCAGGCGCGACCGCCGAGCCATCCTGGCCCCACTCGCGACGGACATATGTCAGCACGGCGGCGATCTGGTCATCGGAGAGCACCGATCCGACCGGCGGCATCAGGCCCGTGCTGCCTTCCTTGCCGTTCAGCAGAATCCTGGCCGGCACATCGGGCGGGGCGAGCGCCAGCGTGGACCCGACGAGGCTGGGCGCCAGCTTCTCCTGGCCCCGGCCATCCGGCTGGTGGCAGGACTGGCAGATGTTCTTGTAGACCTCCTGCCCTGCGTTGAAGCGAACCTGCTCCTCGGCCGTGAGCGGCGCGATCGGGGCCGCGGCCCCTGGCTTTCCGGGCCACTCGACGCGCGCCATGATGGCGGCGGCGCGCACGGCGAGCTCGTCCTGCGTCTGCGCGAGCGCGGCCAGCGATTGCGGCTCGCGGCTCACCCGCACGATGCGCCTGACGGGTGGTGGAGGCGGGGCCTGCGGAAACGCATACGCGCCACCGGGACCGCCGCGGGCTCCGGGGCAGGTCGGGCACGGCGCCTGCGGCAGGGGCGGTCCACCGCGGCGCCCGGCGGGACTTCCAGGCATCGCCGCGCCGAGGACGGCGACCTCGGCCCCGCGCAGCAGCGCCGACCGCTGCCACGCCGGCCGAGACGGTTCAGCCACCCATCCAAACAGACTCTGAATCGCGACGTCCTGACCTCCACGCACGAGTGTCGCGGCCAACACCGTCACAGCCGCGTCGCGCTGCGGCGTCTGGGCGCCGGAGGCCTGCAGCAGCTTCTCGAGCGCCGCGCCTTCGCTGCCGCGCAGTCCGCTCAGTGCCGCGTCGAGCGCCATCGGATCGTCGCCGTGGCGTTCGAGCAACGACACGATGGCGGACTCCCGCGCACCCGCCGGCAAGGCGCCAAGCGAGGCCGCGAGCTGCTTGCGCACGGACCAGTCCTTATCATCGAGCCGCTTCAGGATCGCGGTCTGGATCGGGTGGCTCGCCATCCCGAGCCAGCGCTCGGACAGCCGAATCGCCGTCACCCTGACGTCGCGGGACGGGTCGTCCAGCGCGGCCGTCACCAGTCCCGGCTCGATGGCGTCGATCCCGTCGAGCGTCCACAGCGCATGGATCCGGATTCTCCAGTCGGCCGCCGCCGCGAGCTTGACCAGCGCCGGCGCCGCCGACTTGTCCGCACGCTCCACCAGCAGCCGCTGCGCCGTATCCCGCCACCATCCGCTGGGGTGCGACAGCGTCTCGACGAGCTGCGCGACGGACGCCCCCGCCAGCCGCTTCTCGTCCCGGCGCGTGGTGTCGTGCACGACGCGGTAGATCCGCCCGAGCCCGATCGGCGTCTCGAGCCTGTGCTTCACGATGTGGTCGCGGAGGTACTCGGTGATGTCGGCCCGCTGCTGGATGACGCCGCGATACATGTCGGCGATGTACAGCGTTCCGTCCGGCGCGTTCGAGATGTACACCGGCCGGAAGCGTTCGTCGGTCGACGTCAGGAACTCCCCGCGCTCGTAGGCCTTCCGCGCCTTCAATGTCGTCCCGTCATCTTCGATCACGATCCGGCTGACGAGATTGGCCGCGGGCTCCGCCACGAACATGTTGCCCTGCACCTCGGCCGGCAGGCGGTCGCCACGATAAATCCTCGGCGCACACACGGACGTGAAGCGCAGCAGCGTGCCGTCGGGCCGATCGATCCCGAGCTGGTAGGCGCGGTTCGTGCCAGGGTTCGGGCGCGCCGGCCAGACGATGTTGACGAGGTTCTGTTCGTCGCGCAGCGGCTCATAACTGCCACGGGTGCGCAGGAGATTCGGGTTGCGCAGGTAGTACGGCGTCGGCACGAAGTCCACGTGAACGGATGATTCGTTCACGTTCCGGTAAATCCTCCCCGCATCGTCGTGCGTCGCGCCCCACTCGCCGCGCATCAGCGTCTTCTGGACGTCGAAGCGCCCGTTCTTGAAGCGCAGCATGATGTCGCTGTTGGCCGTGTGCATCCAGTTGTCGAGGCCCCATTCGAAGTCGTTGGCGTTCTGCTCGACGCGTGCTTCGCGGCGGCCGTACTGGTTGGTGACGACCTCCTTCGTGTCCATGCGGAGATCGCCGTTCGTGTCGTGCATCAGCCAGGCGTTGGGAGGCTCACCGACCAGGACGCCGTGGTCGAGGACCTTGAGCGACCGGGCGAGAATGAGACCGTCGGCGAACACCGTGCGCTTGTCCATGGCGCCGTCGCGGTTCGTGTCTTCGAGCACGACGACCCTGCCGACCGGCTCCATGAACGGCTCGGGCGCGGAGAGCGTCGGCACGAAGCCCGGCATCTCGACGACCCAGAGCCGGCCCTGCGGATCCCAGTCCATGACGATGGGGTCCTGGACGAGCGGCTCGCTGGCCACGAGCTCGAGGCGGTAGCCGGGGGGCATCGAGAACGTCTTCATCGCCTCGGCGGGCGACAGCGCCGGCGATCCGTCCGGGCCATTCTGGACCGGAGGCGGCCATTGCCCGCTGGACGAGCCGCCCTGATAGCCGAGCGCCGTGGCGACCGTCGCCGCGACGGCGAGCGCGGTGATACGAAACCTGGCGAGAAGCATTTGTTCGCGATCCTCAGGGGAACCGGGGGAGCGGAGCCGTCCGCGCCGCGAGGGTCATGATATGCGGCGCTGCCACGTCATGTCATGTCGAGCGGGGTGAACGGCGACAGGTCAGGCTCGAAGGCGACTCCGAAGGGCGCGGCGCTGGTCGTCCCGAGCGCAATCCGGCCGTCCTCGATGCGCAGGCAGGTGAACCCCTGGTCGTGCCGCCTGTAGAGGTCGCCATGCGCGTCGGCGGTGGCATCCTGCCACGCGGGAGGCAGCATGCTGAGCCCTCGGTAGTAGTGGTGCCCGTTGCGCTCGACATGGGTGATGCCGAGCAGCGCCATCATCGCCAGATCCTGGAGCAGCGCCACCGGACCGAGGGTGCAGAGATCCTCCCCTGTCAGCACGGCGGTACGCCCCTCGCGGCGCCGGGCCGCCAGCAGGCAGGCGTTGGCGAGCCCCTTGACGATGCCTTTGCAGTTCTTGTGGCTCGTGCCGTCGTACCCGAGCGCGAGTGCCCGAGGCAGATCGTCGAGCGCGCCGTCGGACTCGTCCACGATGACAGCCGGCCGTGACGTCCAGGCGCGGAGGACCTCGCCGGCCGGGGCATCGAGTGCGTGGCCGCGGTGCACGGGCTGCTCGACCACCAGCACGCGCCTCCACATCCCCTTCAGTGCCGGGGTGTCTCCGGCCCGCTCCCAGAAGGTGCGGAAGGTGTCGAGGTCGGGGAAGTTCTCGTTGCCGTCCACCGTGAGCGCGTAGTCTCCGCGCGTCTCGCGCTCGAGCACGCCCGCGATCCGCGTGAGGCGCGGAAGATCGACGTCCGCTCGTCCCGCGAGCTTGACCTTGAAGTACTGAAGGCCGTACTCACGAATGCAGCTCTCCAGATCCTGCGGCAGCCCGTCGTCTGCCTTCTCCTCAGGCGTGATGTCGTCGGGAGTCAGCGGGTCGCCCAGCCCCACCGTGTGACGCACATGACAGCGCGTCAGTGGCGCCGCGGGCAACGCCTCGCGCAGTTCGGCCGCGGACGTTCCCGGACGAATCTCTTCGAGGCGGAGGCCCAGCCTGTCGGTCCGCAGCAACACGTGCAGCGGTGTTGACGTGAGGCGGCAGATGCCGTCCAGAATGGCCCGTTCGATCAGGCTGACGCCCAGATTCGCGAGCAGCGGCGCAATGCCCTCGGCCTGCGCCCACCGCTCCTGCGCGGTGAAGATGCCCTTCCACAGATCGAAAAACGACACAGGTGCGCGTCCAGCCTCCTCCGCCGTCGTGGCCGCGTGGCGGATCACCCGCAGCATGGCGGGCAGATCCTCGTCGAAGGTCGTCGAAGGATCTTTCGTGAACCACTTCGGCGGGAGCCCCTCGGCGGCGATGCCGACGACGGACTCGGCGCCGACGGTGACACGCGTCCGGAGGAACACGTGCGGGACGTCCGTCATCGATGCGATGCCGTACCGGAACGGAAAACGCGTCGTCGCGTGGCGCACGAAGAACTCGAACGGCGCGATGGTCAGACGGTCAGGCACGCGCGTCCTGGTGGCGGCCCAGGTAGAGGTCCCGTCCGGCGGCGAGCGCGGCGATCTTGCGATCGGCCACCGATCGCTTGAGCATCCAGAAGCCGCAGTCCGGATGGACGTAGCGGATGCGATCGGGCCCTAGCGCGCGCGCGGCCCGCTCCAGGGAGGAGGCGATCTCGTCGGGCGTTTCGATGTGGTTGACCTTGATATCGACCGCCCCGATGCCGAGGCCGATGCGAGGGTCAATCTCGCGCAGCGCCTCGAGGTCTGCCGCGGGCCGGTGCGCGAGCTCGAGCACCAGATGGTCCGTCCGGAGGCTGTTGAGAAATGCGACGAGCGGCTTCCAGCCGCCCTTCTGAATCGTCTGGCCGCCGTAGTTGCCGAAGCAGAAGTGGACGGCCTTCTCGCCGAGCACGCCGTCGAGCACCCGGTTGATTGCCTCGGCCGCCAGCGGCCCGTCCTCCGGGTTCCCGGGAATGTTCGCCTCGTCCACCTGGAGGCACGCGCAGGCCAGCTCCGCCACCTGCGCCGCGAGGACGTCGGCCAGGGCGAGCGTCAGCGTCTCGAACGAGCGGTAGTGTTCGTCCAGCAGCGTGCGCGCCAGCATGTAGGGGCTCGTCACGGTGAACTTGAACGCTCCGCCGGCGACCGACGCCGCACGGGCGCAGTCGTCCGGCATGTTCAACGTCCCTTCCGACAGCGGACCGAAGACCACGCCGGCCGGCTTGTTGCGGAAGCGCATCTCGCGCTTCGCGCGGAAGGAGGCGGCGTCCACGCGGCCGACCTGTGTGCGCACGCCGCCCAGCGGCCCGACGAAGTAGTCGATCATCCCGTTGGTATCGGGGTGGCTGATGTCGAAGCGGTACAGCTCGCCATCGGTCGGGAGGTCGATACCCGCCTGCCGCTGGATGTCGAAAACTACCCGCGTGGCGTCCAGCAGCGCTTCCTCGCTTGGCGCGGCCGAGAGCCAGGGAGGAATCGGATACGAGCCGACGGTGGTCGTGAGGATGGACGGAGGTGACGGAGGCATACGGAAAGCATAGTATGGCAGGCCATGAAGTTTGCGATTTGCAACGAGCAGTTCGAGGGATGGGCCTTCGATCGCGTCTGCCGGTTCGTCAGCAGTGTCGGCTATGAAGGGCTGGAAGTCGCGCCGTTCACGCTCGCGCCGTGGATCACCGATGTCACACCGCAGCGCCGGGCGGAGCTGCGCCTGCAGGCAGAGGATGCCGGGATAGAGATTCTCGGTTTGCATTGGCTGCTCGCGAAGACCGAGGGGCTGCACCTGACCTCTCCCGATCCGGCCGTGCGCCGGCGGACGTCGGCGTATCTCGTCTCGCTCGCGCAGGCGTGCCACGATTTTGGCGGGAGCCTGATGGTGTTCGGGTCTCCGAAGCAGCGTTCGCTGCTGCCGGGTGTCACGTCGGATCAGGCGTACGACTGGGCGGCCGAGACGTTCAGGGCCGCGCTGCCGGCCTTCGCGGATTGCGGGGTCACGCTCTGCATGGAGCCGTTATCGCCCGCGGAAACGGACTTCGTCAACACCTGCGCGGATGCCGTACGCCTTGCCGGGATGGTCAACGATCGGCACTTCGTGCTGCACCTCGACGTGAAAGCCATGTCGAGCGAGGCCGATCCGATTCCCGATCTGATCCGCCGCCACGGCGCCGCCGCCGGGCACTTCCATGCCAACGACAGTAACCTGCGCGGCCCAGGCATGGGGGACGTGGACTTCGTGCCGATTTTTCGCGCGCTGCGCGAGTCGGGCTACGACCGCTGGGTGTCGGTGGAGGTGTTCGACTACACGCCGGATCCGGAGACGATCGCCAGGGTCAGCCTTGAGTACATGCAGCGATCTCTCGACGCGGCCAGCCGCTGAGCGGGCGAGATGCGATCCGGGAGGAGCGAAAGATGCGCACCCGGTCGCTCGGAGTCTCACCCACTCAGCACCCGCGCCGGATTCTCGACCGTCAACTGCCGGACGACAGCAGCAGGCAGCTCCAGACCCGTCCGCAGATTCTCCGCGCTCTGGCGCATGGTGACGGCGGAGCCCACGAAATGCGACCGGTCGGGCGCGCGCGGCACCATGTCGGCGCCGACGACAACGTCCCGGCGGCCCAGCGTGTAGCGGCCGGGCCCGAGACCGGCCGGCGCGATGGCGTCGCTGACGACGATGGCGCGGTCGTAGCCCGCGAGACGGAGGTAGTTGCCCAGCGCGGGGAGCGGGACATGTGCGCCGTCGGCGATGAACGTAATCCATGGACGCTCGCGCAGGCTGAGCACCCGCTGCACGATGTTGTCGTGGCGGTGCGTCTGCATCGGACAGCCGTTGCCGAGGTGCGTGAACATCGACAGGCCGGCGTCGATCGCTGCCCGCAGTTCATCGACCGTCGCATCGGAGTGACCGGCCGAGACTCTGATGCCGGCGCCGGCGAGCATCCGCGTGACGTGCCCGCCCGGATCGGACTCGGGCGCGAGCGTGACGATGCGCGTGAGGCCCGCCGCCGCGTCGAGGAGCCGCTGCATCACGTCCACGTCGGCCGGACGGATCGCGTCGAGCGGGTGCGCGCCGCGAAAGCCGTCACCGGGATTGAGGAACGGCCCCTCGATGTGGACGCCGGCCATGAGACGACGCACCAGCGGGTCCCGATCGCGGACGCGCGCGAGCGCGGCCAGCCGCCCGCACATGGCGTCCACGGTGTCGGTGATGATCGTCCCGAGGAACGACGCGACGCCGTCGCGATCCAGCCGCTCGCAGGCCTGGTGCAGCGCCTCGGGTGTGAGCGCGTCGCTGTTGAAGTCCACACCCGCATAGCCGTTGACCTGCAGATCGACGTAGCCGTCCGCCGCGGCGTTCGTCAGGGCCGTCCGCCCCGGCCGCCCGCGTCCAGGGCCTGCAGCTCCTGGTTCGTCCAGGGACGTGTGCGCCCGGCGCTGGCCGCGCGTGCCGGCGCCACGCTGGTCGGATCGACCGCGGTGCCGGTGTTGCCAAACTGCCGGCGGATGTACGTGAGCACTCCGGCGATCTGATCGTCGGTCAGCCCGGCGCCGAGCGGCGGCATCAGCCCCACGTCCCCTTCCTTGCCGTGCAGGAGGATGCGGATGGGAATCTCTGGCGCCGCGAGCGCCAGGGGTGATCCGACGAGCGTCGGCGCGAGCTTGTCGCGCCCGCGGCCGTCCTCCTGGTGGCACGCGATACACAGGCTCGTGTAGACCGCCTGCCCTTCGACGTGTAGCTTCTCCTGAGCCGGTGTCAGCGCAGCCGCCGCTGGGGCGTCGCCGGCTGACGCCGCCTTGCCGGGCCACGCCAGACGCTCGAGCAGTCTGGCCGCACGCACGCCAATCTCGCCGCCGCCGGCCGCCAGCGCGGCGAACGTGCGCGGCTCCGTCGCAAGCGCCAGCGGCGCCCCTCCGCGGCCACGGGCATTTGCCGCCGCCGACGGCAGCGCATCCGGAAACGCCCGCGCCCCGCCCGGTCCGGC